>JAXHSZ010000365.1:0-30493 GCA_034190725.1 Thermodesulfobacteriota bacterium | reverse complement strand
CGCGCGGCAGGAAGATGGATGCCATCCTTCTCGGCAGACGGGGCCGAACAGATGTAAAGACTTTTTTTGTCGGGGAGATCTGCGACAGGTTGGTGGAGACCTGCGAAGGATCTCCCCTGTGGATTGTTGGCAGTAAAATCAATTCAAAAAAAGTACTTGTTTGCATTGATGCATCTGAAAACGCCCTCAGGGCGGTGGAACATGTGGGCCTGATGCTGGGCGGAACAGACAGTGAAGTGACTCTCTTTCATACCATGACAAGTTTAAGACATTTTATACCTGTAGCGATATTGGAGGAAGCAGATGAACTTAAAAATCTCTGGAAGGAAAAATCAGGAGAAGAAATCTCCACATACATGGAAAAAGCCAGAGATATCCTTCTGAATGCAGGTTTTAATGCGGACAAAATCGTTGTGAAAACAACGGAAGGCAGCCGCAGTCCTGCCAACGACATTCTCAACGAAGCACTGAGAAACGGATACGGAACAGTTGTATTAGGAAGAAGAGGGATCTCAAAGGTAAAAGAGTTTTTCATGGGGAGTGTGACCAAAAAGGTCCTCTTGCACCTGAATGAGTTGGCCGTATGGATCGTTCATTAATTTCCGTCCGAAAATGAGACATTGATATTTAAACAAGTATATATCATGGAAAGGAGACTTGACAATGCTGGTAAAAAACTGGATGACAAAAAATGTGATCACGATCGACGAGGATGAATCAATGCATACAGCCATAAAACTGATGAACGAAAACAACATCCGTCGTCTCCCCGTGGTGAAAAGGGGGAAACTCACGGGAATAGTAACGAATCTGGACATCAATAGAGAATCAGCATCCAAGGCCACAAGCCTGGCAATGAACGAGTTAAATTACCTCATAGACAAGATAAAGATCAAAGATATTATGACCAAAAAGAACCTGCAGACAATCTCCCTTTCTGACACCATAGAAGAGGCGGCTGTGATCATGCTGGAAAAGAAGATAGGGGTTCTTCCGGTGGTGGAGGATGGAAAATTAGTCGGTATTATTACGGAATCCGACATATTCAAAGTTCTCATCAGCATGACCGGGGTTCGCAGAGGCGGCGTGCAATTTGCGTTTGAACTGGAGGACAAACCCGGCTCCATCAAAGAAGTGGCGGATATACTCCGTTCCAGGGGAGGAAGGGTAATGAGTATCATGACTTCCTACGAGCAGGCAAAAGAGGGATTCCGTCACGTTTACATACGGGTAGGGAACCTGGACAAAAAGGAATTTGATTCTTTAAAAAATGAGCTGAAGGATTTTAATCTCTTGTATGTAACACTTGGGAAATAACAACTTGAGTTGAATGGAATGGATTCATTGAGAACATAAAATGAACTCAAAAGGCACTGTTCAATCACATTTTTCAGTATCCCAGGAGGAACTTCTCTCGTTTCTCATGAATCCTCATTCTTATCCTCACCAGCCGAAAACTCTCCGTCTGGTGCAAACTCATTCAGCCTATGTAATTATTGTGTCTCCTTATGTATACAAAATAAGAAAGCCTGTTGACTTCGGGTTTCTGGATTTTAGCGACCTGGAGAAAAGGCATCACTTCTCAAAGAGAGAAATAGAACTCAACCGGAGACTGTGCCCTGAGATATACATTGGAGTAATTCCCATCTCATTGAAAGAAGGCCACCTTGCCTTTGGAGAGGGCGACGAGGTGGTTGAGTATGCCGTCAAGATGCACAAACTCCCTGGTCAACACTTCCTTAAAGAGAGACTGAGACGGGATGATATTCAGCTCGAAGATTTAGATCGGCTCGCTTTAAAACTGAAGTACTTTTACGAAGACCGGAAGTCAAAAGAAGAAATAGAGAAATGGGGCAGGATTGAGAAACTTAGAATCAGTACAGAGGAAAACTTACGTCAGATAGAGGGGTACATTGATATTACCCTTACAAAACCCACTTTTATGGCTCTTCAGTTTTACACAGATAGCTTCTATACCCATAAAGCATTTCTTTTTCATTCGCGAATCAGGGAGGGGAGAATAAAAGATTGTCACGGCGACCTCCATTTGGATCATATACATATCAATAATCAATCAGTCTGTATCTATGATTGTATCGAGTTTAATGACCGCTTCCGATACATTGATGTTGCAAATGATATTGCATTTCTGGCAATGGACCTGGATTTTAATGGACGACCTGACCTGGCTGCATATTTTATTATGAAGATGGCTAACCTTTTAGAAGATTCCTCTATGCTCCAGATCATGGATTTTTACAAATGTTATCGGGCAATTGTATCTGGCAAGTGTGAAAGCCTCCGGAGCAGAGAGAGAGAAGTTCCTGAATCTCAAAGGGAGATGAGTAAAACACGGGCGCAACGATATTTCCGTCTTGCATTGCGATATTCCGTGGCCGGATCACAGCCTTTGGTTCTCATTGTGATGGGGCAAGTGGCCTCAGGGAAAAGTGCTCTGGCCATGGAATTGGCCAAGGAACTGGGATGGGAAGTCCTCTCAACCGACCGCATACGCAAAGAACTTACTCATAACCAATCAAATAGAAACAATAACTCCTGGCTTTACTCGGACGAAATGAAGAATACCGTATATGAAAGGCTCTTTAAGGACACAAAAACTTCACTCAAGAAGGGAAGGGGACTGATACTGGACGCTACTTTCAGCCGGCGCGCTCATCGAGACCAATTACGGGAGAGACTTGATAACCTCACTGTTCCATACTATTTCATTGAAACCAGTACATCTGATGAAATGAGGAAGGAACGACTGCTCCAAAGGGAGGCGAATTCCAACCAGAACTCTGATGCGAGACTGAGAAACTTTGACACTCTTAAGCAATTCTATGAGTCTCCCGACGAGCTTCATTCTCTTCATGTGCTTGCCGTTGACACGAGGCAAAAACTTGAAAATTCTCTGCGTGATAGTCTCAAGGGATTAACTTGTATACAACTTCAGCGTCTTTGATAATATCGAACATATTCCCTTCTTGAAAAAGGGGAATACGCAGGTTTTTTAATGGCTCCGGATGGCTGCCATATTTATAACCTTTTCATCGAAAGGAGATTGTCATGCATACACCTAAACATTGCCCTGACTTTTACCAATACCACAACTTGGAATCCTTTATTTGCAAGTGTCCTCATTGCGGTAAAGAAAAAGAATATTTTGAGGACGAATTCGAGGAAAAACACGTGTGTATGGGATGCGGGAAGCAAATAGATTTTACCAAATGCACCATTGAGTATCCAAAGGTCAAAGAAAGTTCTTAAGCTGAATGCTGATCACTAACCGCAGACTTTATTTCCTGTTTGAAAAATTCAACCTGTGCGGTGAGCCAAGTCCAGCGCTTGCCGCAACCTCGCTTAACCGCACAGGTTGAAAAAATTGAGAAATGAGTGTATATGTAGTCATGGTGCTGAGTCTCGTTTGGGGAACAAGCCCCTGAGCCACTCCATAAAAACCCTTGCAGAAAAATCGGAAGGAACAGGCCGATACACATGAACCATATAAAAAGCCCTTTGGTCACAGACCTTTACCAATTCACAATGCTTCAGGGATATATACATGAGGAGATGTATGACATGGCGGTCTTTGAGTTTTTTGTTCGGAAGTTGCCTGAAAGCCGTGGGTTTCTTGTGGCAGCGGGCCTTGAATCGGTCCTTTCTTTTCTCGAACAGTTGCGTTTCTCACAAGAGGAACTGGAATATCTGTCCAGGTCCAAAAGATTCTCACGGAAGCTTTTGGACTATCTTTCCGAATTCCGTTTCAGCGGAGACGTCCACGCCGTGCCTGAGGGAACCATATGTTTTGCCGACGAGCCCGTTGTCCGCATCACTGCATCCCTTCCCGAAGCTCAGTTCGTGGAGAGTCGCTTAATAAACCTTTTGCACTATCAGACATTAATTGCATCGAAGGCAGCTCGATGTTACCTGGCCGCACAGAACAGGGCTTACTGTATCGATTTTGGGCTGAGGCGCAGCCATGGAGCAGAAGCAGGAGTATTGGCGGCGCGTGCCTCTTATATTTCCGGATTTACAGGAACAGCCACGGTTATTGCAGAACCTTTTTACGACATACCCATATTCGGAACCATGGCTCATTCTTTTGTTGAAACTCAGGATGATGAAAAAGAGGCTTTCATCCGTTTTGCTCTGGCAAATCCCGACAATGTCACTCTCCTCATAGATACATACGACACATGTGAGGGAGCAAAGAAGGCTGTTGAAACGGCTGCCGAATTAAAGGAAAAGGGGATTGTTGTAAGGGGTGTTCGCCTTGACAGCGGCGACATGGTGGAATTGAGCAAGGAAGTTCGAAAAATACTTGATGGAGCAGGTCTGAAGGATGTGCAAATCTTCGCCAGCGGCAACCTCGATGAATACAGTATTAAAAATTTTCTGGAACAGGGAGCGCCCATTAATGGTTTCGGTATCGGGACCAAACTGGACACATCCAATGATTCGCCCTATTTGGACTGTGCATACAAGCTCATGGAATACCGAGGAAAACCGAGAATGAAGAAATCA
This sequence comes from Thermodesulfobacteriota bacterium, assembly GCA_034190725.1. GTDB lineage: Bacteria > Desulfobacterota > UBA8473 > UBA8473 > UBA8473 > JAXHSZ01. The sequence goes on along the minus strand of JAXHSZ010000365.1, from coordinate 25,966 downwards.
GAGGGGAAGGAAACCCTCCCGGGGAAAAAACAAGTCTTTAGACAGTATCATGAAAATATTATGGAAAAAGACATCCTCACAATTGAGGGAGACAAAAGAGAAGGGCAACCACTTTTAAAATCATTTATGAAAAATGGAACGAGAACCTCCAAACCGGCCAGTTTGAAAGAAATTCAGGAATATACATTAGAGCAATTGAAGCACCTTCCCAAACACTTCAAAGAGCTACAAACAACACCTGCTTATCCCGTCGAGATTTCTGAAGAACTGTACATGCTGAAAGAAGAAGTAAGGCAAAAGATCGGCCTCATACCTTGAAGCGCCCACCTCTCAGAGAATAATCAATGTTGCTTGCAAACTATAGATTTTCAGATATTAAATTTCATAAGGCCAGAGAGAAGAATCCACGTAAGTCGTACATTGTTGTACGTCGTCGTGGATTCCGATCGATAACGCAGTAAAATTTGATATATGAGAATCTATAGTATCAAAATCTTTTCATGGGTTTTTCACCGTTCCTCGAACAACTCATCCCTATCAATCTCTTTTAATGGGTATCTCAATTGTAAATTGTGCGCCGCCCCATTCACTTTCCGATAAAGTTAAAAATCCACCGTGATCCGTAACAATCCTCTGACAGAGACTGAGGCCGATGCCTGTACTGCCGTCCTTTGTGGTAAAAAAGGGATCGAAAATCTTATCTCTCAAATGATCCGCTATACCCGCACCTGAATCTGCAACCCTTATGTAAATATTTTTTTCATCCATAAATGATGTTACCCTGATTTTCTTTTCGCCGTCAATTTCAGTCATGGACTCTGTGGAATTGGAAATCAGGTTCAAGGCTACCTGCTCTATGAGCTGGGGATCGATGCAACTCCTGGGAATATTTTCATCCAATTTTTTTTCAATGGTGATACCGCATTTTCGCAAGGTGACCGAAGAGAGTGAAACGGCATCTTCAATGGGCTTGTTGACATCTGTCAGAACAAGTTTCGGAGAAACGGGACTCGAAAAATCAATCACACTCTTTACGATGGTTTCAATCTTGGCCGATGCGGACTGTATTTTTTCTAATATCTCTTTTATGTTCTCCGGGTACTCCTCCCTGTCACAAATCTTCTCAAGGGTCTTCGAATAAAGGTTAATGCCTGAGAGAGGATTTCTTATTTCATGGGCAATGCCTGCAGCCACACGCCCAAGGGAAGTCATCTTGTCTTGAATCCTCAATAGATTTTCCATTTCCTTAATATTGGTGATATCCATCATGTTGATTAATATTGCATCTCCTCCGCGATATTCGATCAGACTCGCTTTACAATTCACCCATTTCAGATGGGGATTTCCAACAGTCTCGATAAAGCGATAAAACCTGAAATCCGTTTCCAGTCTTTTTGCCATGCCAGAGGTTATGGCTCGATACGATGATGTCACCTTCTTCATGTCATCCTGATGAATATTTATGCCCTCGATCCCCCCGTGTAAATATCCTAAGAGTTCTTCCTGCTCAGGATTTTGATAAACGATTCGTCCTCTTTGTATGATGGATATACCCATGTGTGAATTCTCCACCAAACTGCGGAATCTTTCTTCACTCTCTTTCAGTTCTTTTGTTCTCTCGTAGAGCAAATGCTCAACAAGATTTTTCTCTTTACGCAGGAAGTCTTCAGCTTTTTTTATCCGTAAAGCTGCCTTCACCTGGGCTACAAGTTCCATTTCATCAATGGGTTTTGTTAAAAAAGCATCTGCGCCGCTCTCCAGCCCCATAACTTTATGGGAAGAATTCCTGTCTATCGCCGTAAGCATGATCACCGGAATGTGCCTCGTAGTTTCATCAGCCTTCAGTTGTCTGCAGACTTCGTATCCGTCCATTTCCGGCATTCTGATATCGAGCAGTATAGCATCGGGTTGCTGTTCTATTGCCTTTTCCATGCCTGTTCTTCCCGATCGGGCGGCAATCACGGCGCAGCCCGGAATCAAACTTATCAATAAAGCTTTTAAGAGAATCAGGTTGTCTTCTTTATCATCGATAGTCAGTATCTTTGCCATGGTTTCCTTTCTCATTGAATCGTGGAAATCTATAACAATTGATTCTTTTCATACAACTGCCTTGACGGTTCATGTCCTACTCAGGTTATTTCCTTTCTCTCAAATGCTTTTCTACTTTACTCAACAGTTCTTCGGGATCAAAGGGCTTTGATATATAATCATCACAACCTCCTTCAAGAATATGCTCCATATCCCCTTTCATGGCCCTGGCCGTCAGTGCGATCACAGGGATATTCCTACTTTCTTTATTTTGCCTCATATTCTTCACCACAGCCATCCCATCTATCTTGGGCAGAGAAATATCCATAAGAATAAGATCAGGATGTTCACTCACCACCGCGATCAGTGCTTCTTCTCCATCAGTTACCTCCGCTATGTCATACCTGTCATGGAGCACGGCCTTGATTGCAACCATATTGTCGGGATTGTCTTCAACAACCAGTATTGAATGCTTTCTTTTGTGTCCCCCGGCCATGGAGGTTTGTGCCTGCTCTCGCTTTTTAAAAGTCGGTTCTTTTTCTTTTATGATGCCAAACACCTCCTGTGGGTTCTCCACAGGCCCTTTTGACCCTTCGATACCGGCAAGAATATTTATAATCTGGTCTATTAAGGACTCCAGAGGCATGCCGCCTCTCTTTGTCAGCACAGAGGAAACATTCCCGCATAACTTCTTCATGTCGTCATCTGTAAGGTCTTTTGCCGTGACGATAATGACCGGGACACCGCAGGTTGCGGGATCGCTTCGAATGCTATCCAATGCAGAGAATCCGTCCATTTCCGGCATGATCAGGTCCAGGATAATGATATTCGGTACGGTGTCTTGCAGTAATTTGATACAATGAGCACCGTTTTCAGCACAGATCACATTCATCCCCTCCGCCTCTATGATTCGCGCCATCTCCATACGCTGGAAATCGTCATCCTCCACAACCAGAACAGTATATTCACCTACAGGAAATTCTTCGGGTCTGCCGATCTTTTTTATCTCTGAGATCAATTCTTCCTTCACCACGGGCTTCGTCACATAGCCCACTGCGCCCAGGGCAAGCCCTGTCTCTTTATCATCCGCAATTGAGACAATAACAACAGGAATATTTCTGGTCTTTGGATTTTTCTTTAGACCCTGCAATACTTCCCATCCATCCATTTCCGGCATGAAGATGTCCAAGGTGATGGCAAACAGTGTATTTGTCTGCGCCAGATTGAGCGCTTCTTTCCCTGAATTTGCCGTGATGGTATCGTATCCTTCCTGAATAAGGCTATTTGCAATCATGGCAAGGGAATGCGGATCATCGTCAACAACCAAAATAGTCTTTCCTTTTGATTCCATATCAGTATAAAGCGCGGCTTTGTCTGGCTCGTAAACAGGTAAATCCGCTCCTTGCCACGAAATCGGCAACATCAATGTAAATTCAGACCCTGTTCCGGGAACACTTTCAACTGATATGCCACCACCGAGCATATTCGCGGTTTTATCGGCTATGGCGAGGCCGAGGCCCGTTCCTTCAAATTTTCTTGCCAATGATCCATCGACCTGTCTGAATTCATCAAAAATATGGGGGAGATACTTCTTTGATATCCCAATGCCTGTGTCTTTGACTTTGATATATATCTTTTCTTCATCCCACTTTCCTGATATGGTCACATATCCCTGCTCCGTAAATTTCACTGCATTGCCTATTATATTTTGAAGGACGTGATACACTCTTGTCTCATCGCTTTTGATCTTGGGGAAGTCTTTCGTCAATTCTGAATGAATGGAGATGCCTTTATCCCGTGCAATAGGCTCATGGCTCTCTACGATCGCTTCTACCGTCAGATGGGGTGAGAATAACTTCGGAACGACATCCATCCTTCCGGCCTCTATCTTTGACAGGTCAAGAATATCTTCTATCAGTGCCAAAAGATTTTTCCCGTTCCGTTCGATTATCCTCAAATAGTTCAACTCATCTGTTGAGATTTTTTCCTTTGTTTGCATCATGAGGACCCTGGAAAGGGCCAGAACTGAATTAAGGGGTGTGCGAAGTTCATGGCTCATATTGGACAGGAACTGACTCTTTAACCTGTTGGCTTCTTCAACCTGCCTGCTTTTGATTTCCAGTTCAAGATTCTTTCTCCGTAATTCTCCGGATTGCCGCTCAAGTTCTTCGGTCTGTGAATATAATTGTGCTGCTTGGGATCTCAACTCCCGGTTTTTCTCTCCCAATTCATTTGCAAGCCTTCTTGTCTCCTCATTGGCCATGAGGTTTGCAAATGATGTGTTTAGGGCGTATGTCCATGGATTATTGATGATCTCGACACTTTTTTCCGAATATTTTTTGATGCTCGCAAGGGAAATAATAGCCGCCACCCTTTCCTGAACAACAATGGGAATCGTAATCATCTCTTTGGGCATCATGTCACCGGTGAATGTCCTGAATTTAAAGACGGTATCTTCAGGAATATCGTGGAGGCAGGAAATTTTTTGAGTCGAAAGAGTCTTGCCGAATTCTCCTTCAAAACTCTTTGCATGAAATGGCTTTACTGCTTCGTGCGCCACCCCGATGGACGCGAGAAGATTAAACTGAGACCTTTCTTCATTGAGCGCATAAAACGCCGCCATTTGGGAGTCAGTGACTTCCATTAATTTTTCAATGAGTTTCCAGGTGAGCGTGTTCATGTCGTCCGTAACCGACAGTATATCGCTTATTTCAGAAACGGCTGATTGAGCTTCCATATGAAATTGGATTGAATCCGCCATCTCATTGAATGATTGCGATAAAAAACCGAGTTCATCGGAAGTGCGATAAACATTTCGTGCAGTCATATCCCCTTCCCGTATCTTCCTTGAAACCTCCGTCATCTCAAGAACAGGCTTTGTAAGAATCCTGCTCAAAAAGACAGCGACAAGCCAAACGGCAATTGCAGAGCACGATATCAGCAAAACAAAGTTCCACAGCATCATCCTAATGGGGGCATTAATCTCCTTCAAGTCCTGCTTTACTACGAAACCCCATTGGGTCCGTGGCAGATATCCATATGCGGCAAGCACCTCCTTGCCCCGATAATCGACTCCTCTGATAACACCTTTTTTACCCTGAGAAGCGAGTAAGGCCGGCAGAGCAGCCGTCTTTAGCGTCAAAGGTTCCCTCTCAGAAGCCAGTCTCAACCTGTTTAAAACAATTGAGTCTTTATTGACTATCAGCGTCTCTCCGGTTTTGCCGAGACCTGAATCGTCGAGAAGGGTGTCCCAGACAGAATGCTCCAGATTTATTCGAACCACCAGTACACCGCTAATACGGTCGCCCGAAGGATGATTATGATCAAATAGTGGAGATGATACGGTCATAGAAGGAGTATTCAGGTTTTTTGAATAGAAGATATCTTTGATATAAATCTTCCGTGTTCTCAGAGTCTCCGTATAATATAAATTATCGCATCTGTCTTCGCCTTCAAATTCCATGTGGGTTGATATCTCAATCCTGCATGAAACCGGATTGATGATAAATATCTCACGGTACCGTTCGTGGTTTCTCACAAATGAATTCAAGGTTCTTTTGACGCTCTCGATGACGGAATCGCCGTTTCGATCAACCTCGCCCGTATCGAACAGGTTTTTCAGGGCGAGTATCTCGGGGTCCTGGGTCATCGTCTTGATATCGTTGAATATTTCGTTGAGCCAGCCTTCTATGGTCTTTATCTTTAATTCGCGTATCGCTATGAGTTTGTTAAATTCTCTGTCCCGAATTCTCTCTGTTCTCTCTTTATAGTTTAATATGCTGATAATCGTCAAGGGCAACAGAGCGATGATTAAAAACCAAAATATCAGCCGGTTGCTCATTTTTTTAAACTGGAAATTCATTTTTCACAAATCCCCCGGATTTGTCGGACACACTGAATAGCTCAGGATTCTCATGAGAGTGAATAAAGGCGCTCCCCTGAACCATGTGATGCTCCCGGACTTTTTGAGAAGCATTTTCATGCTTCGCTTTTTCGTTTCCGTTCACGGTTCTCAGTTTACTTTTCACGGTTTTTTTCAATGAATTAAATAAAGCGTGAAACATTTTTGATATTGCTTTCAACTCCTGAATGAGTTCTTTTGCATCTATATCAGCCCTAACCCAAGTTTTTACCAACTGTTAACTGCAAACCGTAAACCATGAACGGAAACGCTTTTTTCTAATGATCATGTGTGACCCTGAGTTTGTTTCCATCCGGAAATGAAATATTTTTGCCAGGGCGCGATGAAGAGTTTAATTGCAGGGATACCTCTCTATTTTGATGATTAAAATCCGAGTCCGGCCTGTCTGCACGCCACTGTACACAGGCAGATGCAGAGATTGCGGAAAATAGCCATTTATGGAGGGGGCACTCGTTCGGATTTATAGCATAACTTTTAACCGAATGCAAACGGTCTGGAAATGAATAGCTCGCAATTTTCCGCATCTTCATATTAATTCTTCTATTCCTCGAAATAATACGTTTTTATTGACATGATGGTCTCTCTCCCCTTTAGTTCGAATTTTTGCAAAATGTTTTTTCGAGATTTTTCTAAAATAAAAGGGGGACGGGAGGTTCAGCGAGGCGATTGTCGTCAATAACCAATTGAAATTATGTAATTTATGGGAATCACAATTCAATGGCACATTTCATGCTATTTAGAATTACACATTGGAGAAGAAAATAATGAACGAAATGAACCTTTTCAAAGCGCTCAGAAAGATGAAGACGTTACTCATAGACGACGATCAATGGATACGGGATTCCTTGAATTTATTCTTTAAGGGTGAGGGGTGCTCTTTACTAGCGGTTGAGACTGCTGAAGAAGGCATAAAAGCACTCAAAAAGCATGATTATGACATTATCATCTCAGACCACAAGCTGCCCGGCATGGACGGTCTCGAGTTTCTGAAGTGGACTCTCGGACACAGCCCAAATGCCATTAAGATACTGATCACTGCTTACAAGGATGAACACATTGTCTCCGAAGCGATGAAGATCGGGGTCGCGGATCTTATTGAAAAACCCTTTACATCAGAGATCATTCAGACGTCCCTCTTTCGTCTGATCGGTAACGGAAAGTGGTAATCATTCACAGGCCTTATCACTGATGTTCATGTGCGGTGAAAATGTACCATCACAAACACTCAAATATTGATTTCGGGTGTCAGGTTTCAGATGTCAGAAGAGAGTAACTAGTGTCCATCCAGAAATGAGGATTTTAGTTCAAATCAAGGCATGCGAAAAAAAATAACCGCAGGCATATTTTTGATATTCCGAGGATTATTTTTTGAGCATAACGCAGATATTGGGCAAAAATACCATTTCTGGATGAACGCTAGCTAGAAATACACTCTTCGTTTCAGAATAATAGCTTTTTTTCGACCTCAGGATCCTTTCCATACATAGCTCTAAGTTGTCATTGCATTCGTTATTGAACCTGAAACACGAAACCAGACACCTGAAACCTGTCAACTTCGAACCCGTGAACGGCTACGTAATATCTTATCCATCCACACAGTTCTTCGTTGTCACTGGGTTCTTTCTTGAACCTGAAAACTGTGATCTTATAACCCGCGAACGATTATGGAAAGTCTCCTTAAACATTAACTCAGAGGCTTTATGATCTCTTTGTTTCCGTGTCATGAAGCTTCAAACACCCAAGATCCTCACTTCTTAAAGGAGGGGAGAAGCATGATATATATGTCGGAAGAGCAAGGCATGATGACGGTAGCTTTTTCAGGAGAACTGAATCGAAACAATATTCTTCCGATCAGGAAAAATATCCTGGAAGGTATTGGTCCCGGAACAAAGAAAATAGATTTTCATTTTGACAATGTAGGGCGGATGGATGCTCCTGCAATGGCGATGATGGTAATCGTCATTAAATACCTGCAGGACAAAAAAATCTCATCAAAGGTTACCGGATTGACCGGAGAATGCATAAATCTGGCAACCGTATTAGGACTGCCTTATATCACAGAAGTTGAAGGGAAAATGGAAAACGCAATCTCTCACAGAAAAAACAATATAAACATATAAATGTAAAAAGAAAGGAGGTAATCATGAAAGATGTTCTGGCAATGGTCATGGCAGGAGGAAATGGGGATCGTCTTTACCCCCTGACAAGGGACAGAGCGAAACCAGCCGTGCCGTTTGGAGGCATATATCGTTTGATCGACTTCACCTTAAATAACTGCCTTAATTCCGGCATACGGAAGATCGTGTTGCTCACTCAGTACAAGTCGCTGTCCTTGGAACGGCACCTGAGACTGGGCTGGAGCATCTTCGATTATGAACTGGACGAATATATTTTCCCGATCCCTCCCCAGATGCGGATCAATGGAGATTGGTATAAAGGAACCGCAGACAGTATCTATCAGAACCTCTACTTTGCAGACAAAGTCAACCCTGAATATTTTCTCATTCTTTCCGCTGATCATGTATACAAGATGGACTACTCCAAGATGTTTGACTTTCATAAAGAGAAAGGCGCTGATGCCACAGTTGCCACAATAGAAATAGATAAGAATATGGCCTCTCAATTCGGAATCATGAAGGCGGATAAACAGGAGAGAATCATCTGCTTTGAGGAGAAACCCGGATATATCCGGTCTTCACTCGATGGAAGTGGAACCCTTCTGGCCAATATGGGAGTATATATCTTTAACAGCAATGTATTGAAGGAGTTCCTGGAGGTGGATGCCCATAGAGAGACTGATCATGACTTTGGCAAGAACATTATTCCTGAGATGATTCGGAGAGCGAAAGTCTTCTCATATCACTTCCGAGATGAGAACAAAAAAGAGCCCAAGTACTGGAGGGACGTGGGGACCATTGATGCCTATTATGAAGCGAATATGGATTTTGTATCACCCAATCCTCAGTTGAATCTCTATGATACTGACTGGCCGATCCGGACATATCAGGGTCAATATCCACCTGCCAAAACAGTTTTTGCCCAGGAGTACCCCGGAGGAAGGTTGGGCATATGCCTCGATTCAATTGTTTCAGGCGGATGTATTATCAGCGGAGGGAGAGTTCAAAACTCGGTCCTTTCTCCCCAGGTTCATATAAACAGCTATTCTACTGTTCTGGATTCAATACTCATGGAAGGCGTTGATGTGGGACGTGACTGTAGGATCAGGAGGGCCATTATAGATAAGGATGTGAACATACCGCCGGGCACTGTAATAGGATATGATTTGGAGGAGGACAGGAATCGTTTTTTTGTCAGCAATTCCGGAGTTGTCGTTATAGCCAAAGGCATGAAGGTCTTATCTCCGAGACGAGAACCTTCAAGGGTTGTGGATACTGATCTCATCAATCCTCAGGGAGTAGCAAATTGGTAATTGAAAAAACAACTTTTTCCAGGATTGGGTAGAATCTTAAAAAACTTTTAAAGAAAGGAGGGCATCATGGCGGGATCTACTTACAAAATCATCGAATTGGTTGGCACGAATGATACTTCATGGGAGAACGCTGCAAAAACGGCGATTGAAACAGCAGGCAAAAGTCTGAGGGACCTGAGAGTTGCAGAGGTAACACGACACGATGTTACCATAGAAAAAGGGAAAATAACGAGTTTTCGGGTCCGGTTGAAGGTTTCATTCAAGTATGAAGAAGAGTAACCACGTGAACGGAGGGGCCGATGTCGGCCCCTCATAAAATAATGTATGTTCCTCGTCCTTAAAGCACCTTAGGCACAACACAACGCCTTGTTTTTATGACAGATAAAATTGAAACTATTAATAAAGGATTTCGTATATTTCTGCTTGTATCAGGGCTTATACTTACAGTATGTATAGGCATTGTTCGCTATTTAACCGGTCCTGAGTACGCACTTTCCCTCTTCTATTTGCTCCCTATCTGTACGGTAACCTGGTTCTTAGGAAAACGCGCCGGCATACTCACGTCTTTTGTCAGTGCAACCACGTGGCTCGTAGCTGATTTGATGATTCTTCAAGAATATTCTCGTTTGTTTATTCCATTCGTCAATGAAACGTTCAGATTGATCATCTTTTTAATTATCACAATAGCTCTTTCCAGACTAAAAATCCTCCTCAAGAATGAGAAAGACCTTGCGCGTAAAGATTTCTTAACGGGCATAGCAAACAGGAGGAGTTTCTTTGAATTAACCGATATTGAAATACGAAGAGCCAACAGATATAATGCCCCTCTCACCATTGTTTACCTTGATCTTGATAATTTTAAAAAAATAAACGACAGGTTCGGGCATGAAACAGGGGATAATCTTTTAATAGCAACGTCAAACACCATTTCTGAAAATATCCGTTCAATCGATACGGTCGCCAGGCTTGGGGGCGATGAATTTGGAATTCTTTTGCCTGAAACAGGAGCCAAACCGGCCGAAGTTGTGAGCCGTAAAATTCAAAATGAGCTCCTGGAGGTCATGGAGAAAAACGGTTGGCCAGTAACATTCAGCATCGGTGTGGCAACATACAATTGCATAACAGGCACAGTCAATGACATTATGAAAAAGGTTGATACACTCATGTATTCAGTTAAGCTGAACGGCAAAAATATGATCAAACATCAAGTAGTGGAATAGGAATATGAGTCATTGTGAAAAGGGGCATCTATCTCTTTCAAATCACCAGTTATTTTAAATCATTTGTTGACAAAGAGGTTGATACAAGCATCTGCTACTTCTTGATCATAAAGAATGCCTCTGTTCCTTGAAATTTCTTCCAGTGCCTTCTCTTTTCCGAGAGCCGGTCGGTACGGACGGTGGGTTGACATGGATTCATCCACATCAGCCACTTCCAATATTCTTGTCTCTAAGATAATCTTGTTTCCTGAAAGGCCTTTGGGGTACCCTGACCCATCCATTCTTTCATGATGTTGAATCACTGTCTGAGCTATGGACCAGGGAAATTCGAGCGGTTTCAATATGTCATAAGTTCTCTACGTATGATCCTCTCTAGTTCGTTTTTTCCTTTTTCGTTTTTTAGAAAGCCGGATACGGTAACTTTTCTGAGTCTCTGACCTTCTTGAAGTAACTCATATTACTGTAATCGCGTCCGACAATCTCCTTACGTTATCCCGTGTCGGGGTAAATAAAATGAAGGATTACTTCCCTATCCAATCGTCGGTACGATGTCTGTGGAGAAAAGCCCAGACATAATACTTCCATGGTCTTGAGCATCCTTGGATCCATATTTTGAACAGGCGAGAGATGAGGCAGAGTCAAAAGATCATCGTCAAGGTTGGCGAAAAATATCTCAATACCTCTTGCCACTGATCTGGCCAATGTCAACTGTTGCTGATTTATTCCCTGTATGATAAGATATACTGATCTGGTTCGATTCTTCTTATTATGATATATCACTCCCCCGACTGCAACAACGGTAACAATAACAATAATGATAATATCTAAAAAATATCGAGAGGCGTTCCCTCGCCTCATCGAGAAGGCCCCTCCTGTCCAATTTCAACTCTTATTCCTGACATGCAACCGATAATCCACTGTATCTTTTCTTTTTTAGTCGTTTCTTTAGCGGCTTGATTGAATTATTAGGCAACCTACATTTCTGAGTTTACACTTTTTAAGGATGTACACCACAAGAAACAATTTCTAGGGTCACGTAAATTGCTCCTTATTTGTACTAGAATTTCGGTTTATGTGTCAGTGTTCGAGTTTCATATCTTTTTTTCGCACTCCTGACACCCGACACCTGAACCCTAATGTACTGTAAATAAAGTATAAATTCATTTTATGCCAATATGGAAAATGCCAATTATTATTTTTCACTTGATACATACATGAGGTTAAAATCTTTCAGTTGATTCTTTAAAGAATCAACTTCCTTTTTGTCTAAGTTCGCTACTCTTATGTAAACGTGACGGAATCCCTCTTTTGCCTGCTCGTAGGAAGTCATGATACTCATTACCCTTCCACCCCTGGAGCGGAGCATATCGGCTACTTCTTTAATAGAGCCAGGCCTATCCTCCAGTTCGCATGCAAATTGTGCCCCACCTCTACGAATCCCTGTCATGCTGATGAGAACTTTGAATATATCGGATTCTGTGATAATCCCCACTAAGTTTCCATCCTCCACTACAGGAAGAACCCCTATCTTCTTTTCCAGCATGATCATGGCCGCTTCCTCTATGGTACCGGTAGGGGAGATTGTTTGTAAGTTTTTTTTCGTCATGATCTCTTTTATCTTGAGCTTGTCTATGAGGTAATTCAATTCGTTCATGGCCAGACTTGTGGCTCTGGATGCCGACTCTCTATTAAGGTCCAGATTCGTTACTATCCCCGTCAATTTGCTTTTTTTCGTAACGGGTAGACGTCGAATATTGTTTTCATTCATCAGTTTTATGGCCGTGTGCATGGATTCATCTTCGTCTATGGTAATCACTTTCTTTGTCATCCAGTTCTTAACCAACATTTTTGTTGCCTCCTCTCAGTATGAGTTCAAAGTTTTTTAGTAGTCAAGCTTACCAATCTTAATCCCCTAAATTTTACACCCCCTTTCATTAAATGAATGATCACTCCAGTATAAATTTCAGATCAGTATGTTCACAAATAGTTATTAACTTGAGAGTCCACAGTTCTCTCGTCATGCCGGACTTGATCCGGCATCCAGAAGTCATATGATACTGATAATATTCTGGATTCCTGCTCTCGCAGGAATGACGGCACATAATTTGTGATTCTAATAATTTCAACAAGTTAGAAAATCTTTGGACTGTCCAGTTATTAAGATAGACTCAAATATTAAAAATCTAGGTCATTACATGGTGCGTTGGGGAACGCATTCTACAGATCATGATTCAGGTCACATAACTTCTCAGACAATACTTCAACTTAGGTTAAACTTGTGCCGTAGTATTATTAACTTAAACTTTTAGTTTACTCACTTTTATCAGACGATCAACAACAATGCCCGCAAAAAAGGCTATACCCATGTTACTTGTGGCAATGGCTATACCCGCAATGGTAAAGACAATGAAGAGGTCTCGTCTCACCTGAATGTCTTTCACGAGTAAAGCCAATTCCAATCCGGCAAAGACAAGGAGAACCCCGAGGACAGCATTTGGAACAGCCGACAAAATATGAATGCCGATCTTTCCGAATATCAGAGCAATAATGAGAAAAATAATACCAATCATTATGTTCGAACCCCCTGTGCGTGCTCCAAAACGGTAATGGGCGGCAAGCCCCCCGGCACCATGACAAACAGGCATTCCACACAGAAAGCCCGCTCCGATGTTGGCCAGTCCCATACTGGTTGAAAATCCTCGATGTGTTGCTTTTTCTGTTTGCTTCCCCTCACCAAACAAGCTTTGAGTGGCATCCCGGGTGCCGATGATTGCGTTTCCAAGGGTCAGGGGAATCTGAGGAATAACAAGAAGAATGAGGGCATTCCAGTAATCAATTGCACCGGGCCAGCCAAACTCGATGGGTGTAGGCCCAAAGGCAAAAGACACTCCCCTGAGTGCTCCAAAGGCAATACCTATTGTGATTCCGGACATCACAACAATGAGAGCCGCGGGAAAGCGTTGACTGGAAAGAAAGATGAGCGCAATAATCGCGAAAACAATTCCGATTATTGTGTTGAATGATAAACCACCGAGAGCAGTCACTCTCACTCCTTCTTGGATAAAAAGGTCTTGACTCTGGATAAAGCCGACTCCTTTTGTGAAAAGAATAAATCCCAGACCAAGTTGGATGCCCCGAACAACTGGTTTCGTAAAAAATCTGGCAACCCAATCAATAACGCCTGTCCATGCTAACACCAGAAGTGTAATGCCGAAGATAAGCCCTGTTGCTGAGATAATGGGCACAGTAATTTTATCGGGAAAGGCTATTGCAATGGCGGCAACCACTTTAAGAGGCTGGACAGGAATGGGAAGGCGAAAATACACCCCTGCCAGTATATAGAAGAGACCGACAATAATGAAAACAGAAGAAAGTTTGAGGCCTGTGATAAGGATCAACCCAATTGAGAGAGGAATAAGAGTTCCCAGATCCCCTAGTGAGCCTGCGAATTCCATCCGATCAAACCGGTATGAACCGACCTGCATATCCCCTCTCTCTTACCATTAAACATTAATCCAAAAAGAATACACGATTTCTTTTCATTGATCAACAATAATATCTCATATTTGTCCTATCTTCTCAGTATCCGTTCAATTTCGAAAAACATATCCTGCTCTCGAATGATACCCATGACTTCACCCTCTCTCACTACTGCCAAGCGCCTTTCCTTGTTTTTGATCATCGAATAGGCGGCTTCCATAAGGTTTGCGTTCTCGTCTATGGTACATGGTGCAGGAGACATGACCTCTTTGATCTTCTTTTTTCCCATTTCCTTCACCTGCCGAGTGAACATCCCTGTCCAAAACATGGGAGAATATTGGACGCTGTCGGCCATGGAAGGCTTTGGCGCACTGAGATAAGCAGGCATGATCCATTCAAGCAAGTCCGTGATCACCAGTATTCCCAGCACTCTTCTTCTTTGGTCCATCACCAAGAGAGACCTATGTCCAGTTTCCATAATGCGACTTGTGCACATTTTTGACATAAATGATTCCTTGAGCTTTTCAACAGCATCCCTGATGGTTGACTCCGGATCCAGAGTGGTGTAATCTTCAATAGGAATCATCACATCTCTTAATCGTGTCTCCTGCATCGGCTCTTTTTTCTCTCCGTGACTGTACGCTTCCATGATTTTGGCTGCCAGCAGATCGATATCACATGGCTTATTGAGAAAATCATAAGCACCCCCTTCCAGCGACTCTTTGGCTGAAGGCATTGAACCATGACCCGTAAGCATTATCACTGGGGTATCGGAAGAAATCTTTTTCATTTCCTTCAATGCCTGAAAGCCGTCGATCCCTGGCATCTTGATGTCGAGAATCACCACATCAGGGTTCTCTTTCATTTTCACAAGAGCTTCCTCTCCGCTGCCGGCCACTATTATGTCGAACCCTCTTCTTTTGAGTATCTTTTCTGTGGTGGCGCGGAATTGTTCTTCGTCATCCACCATCAGGACCTTTACTTTTTCACTCATTTCTCAGTCCTCCATAATATGTTCACATTGACGATTTATAGGAATAGTCAGTTATTTCTCACTTGTTTTTCTCCGAACCTAATTGATGCTTTTGAGTGACGAGATGACGGGCAAAAGAGACCAAAAAAACAAAAGGAGTACACACACGGTGATCCCAATAATCGTGACGGCATGTTTCAATTGAAGTCCACAATATCTCGTCATCCCCGTCCCTATAAGCCACCACTTCCAGGGTTCCGTGAGCCACACAAAGAAAGGAATCCATGAAGCAAGAAGGGTCACCCCTGAAGAGAGGGCGTATACACTGAACAGCTTGGTGAAAGTGACACATCTTCCCAACATCATTGTCATTACCATATAGCCGATACCAGCGGCAAGAAAGGTCATAGATATGGCATTGGTGAAGAATATTCCACCCTTAATGAGAGGATTTTCAGAGGTATCGTTCATGATACCTGCGCCCCCAAAGAAGAGGCTCGAGACGATCAAAACGCCGAGAGACCTCAGGAATCCCACTTCATGGGAAAGATCGCTGAAAAACCGCCTGGGAGCCCACATTAATCTTGCGATGGTCTGAAAATAGAATTGAAGGCCGAATTTCCATCTTTCCGACATCTTTTCACCTCTTCCTAAAAAAGACCGAACCTCACAAGAATTCCAAGCAGAAGCATGACAAGAGTCAAAACGAAGAAGAACCTTCGCTCAGACATCCCTGTGAAATAGACCCTTCCCCCTTCATAGCGTAACATTTTCCTCTTCTTCTTCTCATCTTTTTTTAAATAACTTTTCCATTGATTGATTTCCCATTATTCTTCATGTCGATTTCTCAGTATACACTGATCTTTCGCATATGATACAGGCTCTTAGAAGCCCGGTAGACCTCCGAATCCTCTCAGCATCCAGAAGAATGCCGCGAGAAGAACCAGAACAATGTTTGCAAGAAACCACATGATGATTCCTACGCGAAGATAGTCCTTGGGTTGCAGAAAACCGCTGGCGTAGACAATGGCGTTGGGCGGTGTGCCGATAACCAGGCAGTACGCAAAGGACGACGCGGCTGCCGTTCCCATTGCCATAAAGGGCAGATACGTGGTCCCCGGATGGACCAGACCGGCCATATTTAACGATATCGGCCCAACAGCAGCTGCAGCGGGTCCGTCCGCCATGAGATTTGTGAGAACAGCGGTCATGCCGTTGGAAACCATCATGAGAGGAAATCCTGAGTCCGCGCCCAATGGACTCAGGGCATCTATACATGTCCTGGCAAGCCAGTACGCGGCCCCAGTGCTATCCAGTGTTCTTCCGAAAATGATAGCCCCGGCATACAACCACACAACGCCCCAGTCCACTCTTTCCTGGTAGTCTCGCCAGTTTACCACGCCCGTCATGAGATAGGCCACGGCGCCTGCCACGGCAATTACACCAATGCCCAGGCGAACAGGATAGATACCCAGATCGTAAAAGATCTTTTCAGTGAACCAACCATAGAGCATTATGAGAAAGATTATGAGGGCGAAGACCTGATTTCTGTTCCACCCGCCCATCTTTCCTATTTCAGCCTTCAAGTGATCCATGGCGGGCGCCAATGAAGTGACTTTCGGCTTAAATCGCCAGTTGACCACAAGCCAGGTGAGGGGGATCATGATGATGACAAAGGGAAAGGCGTAACTGACCCACTGAAAATAGCCGATATCAAAACCGAACATATCTTCCAGATAGGTCATCATGATCACGTTTCTGGCTCCGCCTGAGGGCGCCCCGAATCCTCCGATATTGCATGCCATGGCAATGGCGATCATCAACATCTTTGCCAGTTCAGGGTCCTCTGGCGTCTCCCTTGTGACACTGTTATGGTAGAGAAGCATTCCAATGGGAAGAAACATGGCTGCCAATGCGTGGTCGGAGATAAACGACGCCAGGGGGGCAATAATGATAAAAAAGATAAGAGTGATCCATCGTATATTGGGAACAGCCAGTTTTCTGAACATCATGAGACAGATCCTCTTATCCACACCGGTTTTCACAAATGCGGCGGCAAACATGAGGCTTCCCATAATAAACCAGCATGCATCGCTCCAGTAAAGCATGGCCACTTCTTTCCGCGTGACCACTCCGGTAAAGACGAGGATCAACCCTATGCAAAAAGCTACACCGGGTAGGGGTATGCATTCTGTCAGGAAGCAAAAAACCACGAATACTCCCATGGCCACGGCAACTTTGATATGCCATGCGCCTCTGTCTGCCAGTTTTTTATCGTTTCCTGATAATTCCTCGTATTTGAGCTTCTCTCTCCGAAGTTTTGTGGCATCATCCATGAGGCTCCGAAAAGTCTCTTCCGAGATATTGACTGTGATATAGTCTCGGGCCTTCTTCAGATTGATGGCATCCGCCTTTATGCCGTATTTCCTGCACCACTTGAGATCTCGTTTTAAAAAACGTTTTTTGCTGAGAGCTCCCATTTGCATATTCTGTTCCATCATTTGGGCTGTGAGAAGCTGCCATTGTTCCAGTTCCTCGCTCGTGTTGTTGAAAAGCTCGCGTGCTATGGAATCCACCACCACCTTGGGCCCCACCTTGTATTCAGTGCCCACATCTTTCATCCCATAGGGTGTAGGTATGACAAGTACAAGGGCAAAAAGTATCACCGGGAAAATGAAGAGCCTCCAGTCAACATATTTGTCATATCCCGTTGCCTTCTCATTCTCTCTTCCCTTTGCCATGCTTAACCCCCTTTATCTGTCTATCCCAAAAATCATAGAACAAACACTCTATTCATTCTCCTTCTCAGACTCTTCCGTACCTTTGAGGATCTCTCTGGGAGACTTCAAGTACGTGCGAGCTTGGGCCATACGGATCTTTTCATCCAGACGCTGACGCTTCTCAAAGGCCTCTTCGGCTTTCTTAAGGAGATCATCTATGTCACATGGTTTCATGATGTAATCTATGGCTCCCGACTTCATTCCATCCACTGCCGTTTCCACGGTGGCATGTCCTGTCAGCATGATGACCTCAACCAGGGGGAAACGTTTCCTGATCTCCTTTAACGTAACAATGCCGTCCATTCCGGGCATCTTTACATCGAGGATTACCACATGGATGTTCTGTCTCTCCAACATTTCCAGCGCCTCCATTCCACTGGTTGCAATCAATACATCGTGCCCTTTCTTTGCCAGTATTTTCCGCGTAGTGGAAAGAAATCTTTCTTCATCATCCACCAACATGATCTTCATCTCACTCATGGGTCCCGCCTCCTTCCTTTCTCGTTTCAAAGACACAAAAATAACGTATCATGGCTCTCATTTAGATACAGGCAGTCCTTCTCATCACTTTTCTGCCGGAAGATGAATGGTGAAAGTGGCACCTTTTCCTTGCTCACTCTGCACTCCCAAAACACCGCCCATCTTTTCAACAATGCTGTAACAGACAGAAAGGCCCAGACCGGTTCCTTTCCCCACCGGTTTCGTTGTAAAGAAGGGGGTGAATATTTTCTTCATGTTCTCAGGACTGATTCCATTCCCATTATCTGTCACTGCAATCTCAACCCTACCGTCTGCGGCCTTTGCAGATACCTTCAATTTCCCTCCTGCTGCACCGTGCCGTTCAACGATGGCAAAGATTGCGTTATTCAACAGGTTCACCAGGACCTGCTGAAGCTGGGAGGTATCCACATAAATGAGGGGGATATCATCGGAAACCGCCTGTCGCACATCAATCCCCTCAACATCCGCTTTTCGTATGACAAGTCCGATGACTTCGGGGAGAAACCTGTTCAGATCCACTGCTGCCGGAGCAGTCTCCTTGTCCCTGGCAAATTTCAACAATGCCTGGGTAATTCCACCGCATCTATCAGTCTGGACCCGTATCTGCCGCAGGGAGTCTTCCAATTCTTTCAGTTCTTCTGAATCCCTCAACTCGCCGTTTTCCTTGAGTTCCTGTATGATGGTCTCTATGAGTGTCTGCTCGGCGTTGATGATTTGCAAGGGATTGTTTATCTCATGAGCAAAACCCGCAGACATTTCCCCTATCTCGGCAAGACGGCTCGCTATGATGAGCTGCTGACTCAATTGGGTCTTTTCCGTATCCATGCGTCGCATGTTCGATACTATTCTGGTTGTCATGTAGAATGCCATGGCGATAATACTGACTCCGCCAAGTATTGATATAAGAATCACAATATATGTGGCGGAACGTAAGGCATGAAACGCATCGGATTTTTCCTGACGGACCACAAGCAGCCATTGATTGTCCTTGAGCCAGGTTACTGCATACAGGTACGCTTCTCCCGAAGTATCTTTTTCAACAAAGGTCTTTGTTCCTGAATGCGTTTCCAGGCTCATCCAGCTATCCTTTTCTTGTTCCATAAGGTTCCCGCCGGACCTTCTCTGAGTCTGAAACTGGCCGTTTTTGTTAAGGATATAGGCTTCGCCTGTCTTTCCCATACGGACCCTTTCCACAATGTCATTGAAGAGCAGAGTGTCAATAGTGGCGCGGATTACCCAGGGATTCTCTTCTCTGCTTTGAGCTATGGCAATAACAAAATGGGGGACCTGACGGTAACCGAGAAAAACATCACTCACATAGTACCCCTTATTCATCACCTCTTTAAACCATTCCGCTTCCTTGTACTCCTTTCCTTTCAGTTGATAAGGCCCGTGATACGCCTTATGAATCCCATCTTTATCGAAAAGACCAAGATCAACAAAGGCGCCTGATTTCCTCTGCAGTCGAAAGAATACCTTTTTGAGGAAATCGGGCTCACTGAGATCATCAAATGTGTGTGAATCTGCAATAAACCGGAGATCAGCCCGTCGTTCGGCGAGAAAGAGTTCTATGGTCTTCCGGTGGTCCTCCGCAATTCGTGTCATCTTTGAGACAGTCTCGGTTTCAAGTGAAGAGGCAAAATAATGCAAACCAACAAAGACCACCAACACAAACGGAATAACAGGCACAAGGATCATGCTTCCCAGAATCTTCAAGCTCAATCTTTTGTAGTCTCCTTGCTTCATCGCGTCCCTCTGAGACCCAGACCTTTTAATGCTCATCAGAATGAATCTGCGGATTGTCCTTTCTCATTCATTCTTTATTAGACGTAGCATACGAGTCTGAAATTAGTCACTTGCCTTCTTCCTCTATCTCTCTCAATCGTCGGAGGATATCTCGTGGTTTGTCTGAGAGAGAAATCTTGAGCAGTTCATTCATCTTCTTTTCTTCAATCTTATTCTTGTTCATCACCTTCTTTTTATACGCCTCCTTGAGCGTCTCAAGAAGCTCTTCCAACTCACATGGTTTCTGGAGATACGAATATGCGCCGTCTTTGGTGCATTCAACTGCGGAATCGATAGTGCCGTGACCTGTAAGGATGACCACTTCCATCCATTTATGCTCTTTTTTCAGCGCTTTCAAGGTCTCCTCTCCGCTTAATCCGGGCATCTTCAAGTCCACAAGGGCAATATCTATGGGATGGTTTCTTGCAGCTTCAATGGCTTTCTCCCCTCTGTTGACCATGATGACTCTGAAGCCCCTGACTTCCAGACTCTTGCTGATGGACGTGGCAAACTGCTCTTCATCGTCCACCAAGAGCAGATTGATTTTATCTTTTTCCATAAGACCGACCTCCTGTCATATGAGTTATCCTATCCATTTCCAGTATCCCAAAAAGACCCAGAACCACAGAATGATAAGGCTCAAAACAAAAATAGCGAAACCATGTATGAAGAAATCTTTTGTCGTAAGCAACTGCTCCCCGGTATCTGAGTCCTTGGCCAGACTGTATACGATTGCATTATTAGGAGTGCCGATAATCAGCATATGCGCAAACGAAGAAGCAAAAGCGGTAGCAAGCCCTACCATGACCGGCGATGTGCCGGAAAGTGTCGCCATGGGAACGGTTATGGGGCCGACTGCCGCCACTGTAGCTCCATCACTCATGAAATTTGTCAGGATTCCTGTGATGAAGCTGGTGGAGATACAAAGGCCGGTTCCACTTTTCAGGAATTCAGGGAGAATGGACACAAAGGTGTTGGCAAGCCAGAGGGCCGCCCCTGTTGCTGCCAGCCCATATCCCATAGCGCTCGCGGCGGCATAGAGGGCCACAACATCCCAATGGATACTGTTTATGTCCTTCCACCTGAGGACCCCAAGGATATTCAGAAGAACAAGACAGAGAAGAATCGGCCCACCCATACCTAACTTGCCGGACAGAGTAGTCCACAATATAATCACAAGAATGAGAACACCGGCGGCCTTGTATTCATCCGCTGTCATTTTTCCGATCTTTTCAGATTCCTTTTTGACCTCCGCGGCAACATTCAATGATTTCAATTGAATCTTCTTCCTGAAGACGATGAGAAAATACCCTGCTATGGTCAGGGCCATGACCGGCACAAAGGGGAGTCCCATCTTGACCCATTGACCAAAGGATATCCCGATGCCATAGTCTGCGAAGATGCCCAGCATCACCGCATTACGCCCTCCGGCTGCGGGTGATCCCGGCCCGCCGATATTGGCACAGAATGTGAGCATAAGAAGGAGCATGACCACTAACCCTTTATCCTTTTTTATTCCCCCTGACTGGATTGCCCCCATATATACAAGCATGAGGATAGGTCCTATAAATGCCACAAGAGCATGTTCAGAGAGAAATGCGGCCGTTATTGCAAGAAGCGGCCCGAAAATCAGTCCGAACCGGGAAAGCGATGTGCTGGTGCCTAGAAGCACGATCCCGATCCTGCGGTCAAGTCCTGTCTTGCTAATGGCTGCAGCAAAGGCCAGGACTCCGAAGATAAATACCACAGAGTCCTTTGCATACGCTTTTGCCACATGGCTTGGTGGAAGAACCCCGAAAAAATACATGAGCACGCCGACCAGGAGAGCCGTCACACCAATGGGTATGGCCCCGGTAGCCCAAAAAAGTGCGGCAACCACCAGGACACCGACCATAACCTTCGCGCGAAAAGCGATTTTACCCGTTTCCAAAGGAACTTTGGTCATCTTTCCATCTTTATGGGTTTCTTTTTTACAGAGGCCGGCTTTTTCAGCATAGTAATCAGATATGGTTTGGCCTTTCTCCATCTTCATGTATTCTGAATATCCTGCAATCGTCTCCCCCATTTGGCCGGTCTTCTTTGATGTCAAAAAAGTTTCTAGCTGTTTTGGAGTCGGCATGAACGCTATCGCAAAAAAGAGAACAGCGCCGAGGATAATGATGCCCGGACGGGCATTCTGTGCTCCTATAAGCCACTCTTTCAGACCGGTTTTCTTGATTTCCGGGATCTCATGTCTGGCAAGGGCGTGGACCCTTTCTTCGGCCGCCGCCCGGATCACATTGATCATTTCATCCAGGCTGGAGGGTTTCTCCAGATAATGAAAAACATCATATTTGCCGGTAACTCGTGCAGATTCAATACTCCCATACGCTGTGTGCATGACTACCTGGACTTCGGGTCTGATCTTCTTCAGCTCCTTGAGTGTCTGGATACCGTCCATGCCCGGCATATTCTGATCGAGTATGACCACCTGGGGATTCTCATGCCGCACAATCTTTATGGCATCCTCTCCATTACTCGCATCCAACACATTGAATCCTCTATTGTTCAGCTGCCTGGATAAGGACTCACGAAACCTGTCTTCATCATCAACAAGTAAAACGGTCAGTTCGGAGTTTCGGTCGTTTTTCGTTTCTTGCCTTTCCATATCTCGTCCTTTCTCTCAAGGTTTAAATCAGGCAATATTCCCTTTTGAAAACTGTCTCGGCAAAGATACCGTAAATGAACTGCCGGCTCCTTCCAGACTCTGAACATCGATTGTACCGCCCATGGACTCCACAATACTGAGAGAGATACTGAGACCGAGGCCCGTCCCTCTGCCTACATCCTTTGTGGTATAAAAAGGATTGAATATCTCTTTCATCTGTTCGGAAGTCATTCCTTTTCCCGTGTCTTTAATGGTTACGTTGATGTATTCATTATTACTTTTTGTTGTAATTGCAATTTTCCCCGGTCCTGTAATGGCATCGCCTGCATTATTAATGAGATTCAGGAAAACCTGGCTGATCTGATCAGGATCGAGGAGGACCTCTGGAAGGTTTGGATCGTAATCCCGCATAATTTCGATGTCGGAGATCTCAAACTCGCGAGCCTTCACGCCACTTAATATCTCATTCAGAATCTCATTCACGTTGCAGGGGATCAACCGCGGCTCTTGCTTTCGTCCAAGATCAAGCAACTGCTTCGTAATTCCCTTTGCCCGAAAGGCCGCTGAATCAATGATGTCGATCTCTTTCAGGATGTTTTCAGGATTTGAGTCAAGGTCGAACTCAGGGTTCAGCATATCCCGAATAACGCCACTTGTCGCTACGATCGTGGCCAGGGGATTATTGATTTCGTGAGCAACTCCGGTTGCAAGTTCACCGATCGAAGCCAGCTTTGAGGCATAGATGAGCTGATGCTGAAGTTCATCCTGTCGTTCTGCAGTGATCTGGACGTAGTTGAGGAGTCTATTGGATACAAACCATATTCCGACTGCTATGATGAACAAGATAACCATGAGACTTGCGGTTATTACGCGTCGTGTCTGATACATCTGCGCGTATGTCACTTCAAGAGGTTGTCTTACCAAGAGCGCCCATGGTGTCTCTTGCAGCCATGCATATGCTATAAGTAAAGAATCGCCGTTTTGCTTTACTTCGTTAACGTCGGATGCGCCTTCCAATGGTGGAATATAGTCGCTCCGGCCAAGCAGCACCCCCCTGTCCGGATCAACAATCTGGTATTTTCCCTGCTTATTTATCAATGAAAACTCCACCTTTTTTCCGCGAGTGATAGTCCGGAGAAACATATAGAACTTATCCGGATCCAGCGTAGATCGCATGACATAGGTCTTTCCGTCAATCATCTGCTTGACTGCGATTGTAAAATGCGGCTTCCCCCTGAACCCAAGATAGATGTCGCTTATATAATAGTCCCGTTTATGACTCATAAGGACTTTGAACCATTCTTCATTTGCATATTCTTTCCCCTTCAGAAAAGGAAAGGGACCTGTATATCCTATCTGGATTCCATCTTCATTCAGGAATCCCACATCGATGAAAGAATCGCTTACCTGTCTTAAGGTATGAAGGTAACTCTCCATATTGTTTTGAGACGGAGGCACGATGAATTCGCTTCCATGAAAGAGGCTGAACAGGTTGACGACCCTTTCCTGGAGAAAGAGGTCGATGGTATTTCTCTGACTGATGGAGAGGGCCTCCAGATTGAGCTTCCCGATATTCTTCAGTGTGGAATTGAATTGGATATGAAAGTAGACGGACAACACAGCATACGGGAGTATTACGGCAATGAGCAGGCCCATAATGAGTCGGAATCGAACCTTTCTGAAATATTCTCTTCGGATATTCGTTCTGTTATCGAGGAGTTGTCTTTTTGCAAAAGCCGCCTCAATCTTTTCAGCAATATCCTCGATACCTGCCGGTTTCATAAGATAATCCACTGCTCCGTATTTCAAACCATCCACAGCGGATTCTACGGTGGCATGACCGGTCAACATGATGACTTCAACCAGGGGGAATTCTTTCTTCACCCTTTTTAAGGTTGTGATTCCATCCATGCCCGGCATCTTCACATCAAGAATAACGACATGGATGTGATTCTTTTCAAGTTTTTCCAGCGCTTCCGTTCCGCTTAATGCAGTCTGAACGTTGTATCCTTTTTTTTCCAATGTCTTTTTGGTGGTGAGAAGAAACCGCTCTTCATCATCCACCAGCATTACGTTTATATTTCCCATCCGTTCATTCCTTTGTCATAACATCAATGAATCGAGCAGGTTAAATCATACAAGCCCCAGTATCTTCCACCAGATACCAGCCACGAGAACCAATATTGCCAGCAAGATGGGTGTGGCAACCGCCCCGGCTTTTGTAAGCTGGGCTGCTTTGAAATAACGGTAGCTGTAAGCGATGGCATTAGGTGGGCAGCCGATAACCAGCAGCAGGGCAAAAGATGTGGCCGTACCCAAGCACAAAGCCATAACAGCTGGATTTACCCCTTCCAACTGTGCCAGGGGAATGACTATCGGCAATATTAGGGCAGCAGCAGCCACATTTGCCATTGCATTAGTAACGAGAGCTCCAAAGATGCCCACTCCTATGAAAAGGAGCAGCCATCCCCCTCCCTCCACAAGAGGGAGGAAAATATTGGCAAAATACTTGGCCGCCCCGGAATAGCCCATTGCAAGACCCAGGGAAATCCCGCCTCCGAATATAAACAGAGCGGTCCCCCACTCCAGATTGGTATGAATATCCTCCCATTTTAATATATTAAAGAGAACCAGTACACCAACACCGATCATGCCGGTGATGGAGTAATCTATACCATGGAGACCTTTTGTCAGCCAGGCCACGAAGGTAAGACCGATAATAATGACGGCCTTCTTTTCCTCTGATGTCCATGGATCCATTTCTTCATCGAATTCAGGGAGTTTGAATTTGGGATCGGGTCGGAACACTAAGTAAACCACGAATACGGCTAAAGGTACGGTAATGATTGCAGCAGGCATCGCGTACTTGATCCAATCGAAAAATGTGATCTCAAGACCAGTAAATTCTTTTAAGAAGGCCGCAGCGACCATACAGCGGCCACCTCCAACAAGCATGCTTAGCATGTAAGTTTGCCCCATGCGGCAAGACCGTTCTGTAGGTTCGTTTTCAGCCCCATAATCGCTGATTAGCACTTGCAATTGGCATCATAAATGCTTTGGGCAGTCATCACAAACGTGACTTACCCACCTATTTCTAGAAGCGCCCATGGGTTTTGAAGTGACCAGCAAGACGCCCATAAGCTCAGCGCTTTTGAAGCGATACACAATTAGCCTGATGGCCAAATTTTAGCGTACTGAGT
>JAXHSZ010000364.1:0-2856 GCA_034190725.1 Thermodesulfobacteriota bacterium | reverse complement strand
GGCGATTTCGCGAAGATCTCTATTACCGTCTCAATGTGGTGAGCCTCCATGTGCCCCCTTTGCGTGAACATCGTGAAGACATCCCCTCTTAGCGGATTTCTTTCTGAAAAAATATGCTGAAAAAAATCAACGACTCATCAAGGGTTTCACACCAAAAGCCATGGACCTCCTCATGCGCCATTCATGGCCCGGAAATGTGCGTGAACTGGAAAATGTTGTGGAACGGGCCGTAATACTGACACGGGAAGACACAATAACTCAATCGGATTTTCCCCCCAACATAAGGGATATGGATGAAGAAAGAGAAAACGGTCCGGATCTGACCCCGGGCAAATCCTTAAAAGAGGTGGAGAGGCAGATGATTCTCAGAACCCTGGAAGAGACCGGAGGAAACAGGACCCATGCTGCAGATATCCTGGGAATCAGCCGTCGGACACTCCAGTTAAAGCTGAAGGAGTATGGTATAAACTGAATCAGCAAATGGCGGATATGGTATCCTTCATTTACCGGTTTATATTTTCAAGCATGCTGACTCTAATGGACACATCATGGACTGATTAAAATTGTCCATCACAATGCCTTTTGGTTTCGTGTTTCAGGTTTCAGATGTCAGATGTCAGAAAAAATAAACACGAAACCATTTGTTAAAAAAGAGGAGGAAAAAATGCAAGTACAATTCAATTATGCCATGCTTTTTGTCAGGAAAGTGCTTACTCTCTCTCTTCATCTCGTATTATTGTTTTTCTTTCTTAATGTTACAACTGAAGCAAAAACAGTGGAATACGATCTCACCATTGAGTTGAAACCAATGAATTTCACGGGTAAGGAAGTCGAGGCAATGACCATCAACGGGGACATTCCCGGGCCGACTCTCCATATGACCGAAGGTGATGATGTGAAAGTACGGGTTCACAACAAAATGGATGTAGAGACCTCCATTCATTGGCATGGGATTTTACTTCCCAACAAGGAAGACGGTGTCCCTTACCTGACCACACCCCCGATCAGACCCGGGACCATGAGAGAATTCAATTTTCCAATTATTCAATCAGGAACATATTGGTACCATTCTCATACGGGACTCCAGGAGCAGAGAGGTGTGTACGGATCTATCGTTATCAAGACGAAAAAGGAGCGCTTTCACGTTGATCGTGATTATGTCCTTGTCCTGTCGGACTGGACCAACGAAGCCCCAATGGAAGTACTTCGAACCCTCAAGCGAGGAAGTGAGTACTATGTTTTGAAAAAGGGATCCATGCAGAGTCTGACAGGCGCGATACAGGCCGATGCATTAAAGGAAACTTTTCAGCGTTCTTTGATACGGATGCCTCCGATGGATATCTCTGACATTGCCTACGATGCATTTCTGGCAAACGGGCACAAGAAAACGACCTTCAATGCCCTGCCAGGGGAGAAGATTCGATTGCGTGTAATCAACGCATCCGCTTCGACCTATTTTTATATTCAGTTTTCAGGGGGAAAAATGGAAATGGTCTCTGCCGATGGTTTGGATGTGAAGCCGGTTCCAATAGAGAGGCTGCTGATTGCAGTAGCGGAAACCTACGATTTCATCCTTACCATGCCGGATGAAGAGGGCTCTTACGAATTCCGTGCAACCGCACAGGACGGATCAGGTCACACTTCAGCGTATCTGGGCAGCGGCAGCCGCAGAAGCGCTCCCGATGTGCCCAAACCCAACCTGTATAAAATGCACGGTGGCATGTCCGGGGGACATGGCCGTCAGATGGAGATGACTATGGACCATCACAATATGGCAACCATGAAAGAAAAGATGCACATGCCTATGGAAAGGCCGCTAGCGCCCTATGAAAAACTTCGCGCTGTTGAACCGACCTCCCTTCCGGGGGACAACCCTGTCCGCACAATTATCTTGACTCTGACCGGTGATATGAAACGATATGTATGGTCTTTTGATAATAAGATACTCAGTGAGTCAGATAAAATCCTTGTACGTCGCGGGGAAAATCTGCGTATTAAACTTGTAAATAAAACGATGATGCACCATCCACTTCATCTTCACGGCCATTTCTTCCGAGTTTTAAACGGACAGGGAGAGTATGCCCCCATGAAACATACTGTGGATATTTCACCACTGGGGGCCCAGACAATTGAATTTCATGCTAATGAGAACAAAGACTGGTTCTTTCATTGCCATATCCTCTATCATATGAAGGTGGGCATGGCACGCGTCATTCATTACGAAGGATCTGAGGTTGATCCTGAGATTGCCGAAGCCAGAAAGGAGCCTACAAATTTTCTGAACAAGGACCCGTGGTTTTTTTGGGGGGACATTTCACTCTTAACACAGATGAATGAAGGCATGCTTGAATTGTCTAATACACGAAATATATTTTCCGCAGTCTGGGAACATGATTGGGAAGAAGAATATGATGTTGAAATTACTTATGATAGATACTTCAACCGGTTCTTTAGGGCCTTTGCAGGGACAAACAAAACCGATAAAGACACCAGAGGAATTCTGGGGATTCGTTATCTTTTACCCTTAAACTTTGAGAGTCTTGTGTGGATAGACACGGAAGGGGAGTTTCGATTCAGTCTCGAAAAAGAAATCCAGATCACGAGCAGACTGGCCATATTTATGGATGCAGAATACGATACCGAGGAGAAATGGGAGTGGGTGGCAGGTTCTGAATGGATTTTCAATAAATATCTTTCGATTATTGCGCAATACCATTCCGACTTTGAAGGAGGGGTGGGATTGACAATACGATTTTGAATAAAGTTCTTCTCCGCCCAGATTTAAATCCTTTTTCAGGTATTCAAGCCTTGAATAGACAAATTCGTTTTATAATCGTTCAGAGGCTTTATACCGAT
>JAXHSZ010000363.1:0-5130 GCA_034190725.1 Thermodesulfobacteriota bacterium | reverse complement strand
CCTTCTATTGCCGACCTCAACGGCTCCGGATCAAGACCTTCGGGGGCCTTCTCATCCCTACAACGACAGAGAATAACAGAAACCAGCGGAGTCTGCCGGTCGACTTGACGCTCGGGTACAGGGGCCTCTTCATTGATCTGATTCACGTTTATGGAGGACAACAGCTTGGATGCTTCACCGGCTGCGGCAATACCGCCGGTGATGGCTTCGCTTATGTCGGTGAGTCCCATCAGAGAACCACAGATAAACACACCGGGTTTTGGGGTTCTCACCTTCTCAAAATCCATTGTAGGGATCAACCCTGAGGATGAGAGATCCAGTCCCAGTAACTCGGCAATTTTCCTGTTGTCTTCGAAAGGCGCCTGTCCTGTTGACAATACGACCATGTCATATCTGCTCGTACAAAACTCCCCACTCTCCGGATCAAAGTATCGGATAAGCAAAGTGCCGTCTGCTTCACGCAGCACTTCCTGAACGCGGCAGCGAATAAGTCGCACACCATACTTCTCTTCCGCTGACTGCCGATATTGGTAGAAGTCTTTGCCGAAGGTGCGCATGTCCATATAAAATATTGTGGTCTCCACATCGGAACCACCCTTTTCATGGGCCAGTACAGCTTCCTTGAGAGCAAACATGCAGCAGATGGAGGAGCAATAATCTCGGCCCTGACGGCGATTTCGTGAGCCCATACACTGAATCCAGGCGATGCGTTTTGCGAGCTTGCCGTCTGAAGGACGCTGAATCGCACCGTTATACGTACCCGTACCACTCAGTATACGTTCAAAAGCGAGTGAGCTGACCACATCCTCTGATACGGTATAGGCTTTGGCGTCGTCCTGGGTTGCAGGATCATAAAGCGTGGTGCCTGACGCAAAAATAATCGCATTTACCTCAACCTGGCTTGTCTCATCCTGGGCTTCCAGGTCGACAGCGCCTACCGGGCAGACCTTGACGCATTCGCCGCACTTATCACATGCCTGTGCGTCTATGAGCAACATCTGGGGAATGTTATGTGGAACCGGCTGATAGATGGCCTTACGCATGGTCAAGCCATGATTGAATTCGTCAGGCACCTCGATGGGACATACGTCGACGCACCTGCCCAATCCATTGCAGACATCGGTGTTCACATACCGTGCTTTCTTGAGCAGATCCACTTTGTACGCCCCAACATCACCTTGAATGGACTTCACCTCCGTAAAGGGGAGTATTTCTATATTGTCATGGAACAGGCTTTTTCGCATACAATGTTGAGAGGCATATTCTCGCCCTATCAAAGGAAGCATCCTGCACATTCCGCAGTGGTCTGTAGGGAACTGGTGATCGAGCTTGGACAATATGCCCCCAACCTGTGGTGAGGAGTCGGTCAGTATAACTTTGTACCCCGTCTCTGCCAGTTCCAAAGCGGATTTTATTCCGGCGATACCGGCCCCCACGACCAGAATGCTGCCCACATTATTCTCTTCAGTCATGGCTCCCTCCTATTTAACCTGTCTGGTCACGTCTGTGAATTCGTCATCATAGAAGACCGCCAAAGGCTGGGGTTCATCCGGAGACCTGCCGGGGTGATAGTCAAATCGTGCCTGAGTTCTATTAGCAACAGACCTGAAAAGCTCAGCAAGTTGAATATCATTAGGACAAGCGCTCGTGCATTGACCACATCCGACACACAAGGTGCTCATATGCGTCATGCGAGTCATATGATATAATATCGTCTCTGCGGGCATCTTCACTGCACCGCGATTGTCACCCCAGGACATGTACTGATCTCCCGGATGACGGAATGTATCGGTTACAAAGACACACTCTTTGCAGTAGCATACAGGACAGGCGACACGGCAGTTGTAGCAATTTATGCATCCAGTCAGATATTCCTGAAGTTTTTTAAGAGTGTTCACCTGTTCATAGTGTTCCGTGAAAACTCTATCCCGCTCGGTAATACGCCGGCTCTTTGTTTTTTCTATGGATTCATCTCTGCCGGACGGGCCGTCACCCGATTCGAGTCCGATTGTATGGAGAACCTTCTTTCCTTTCTCGCTCACCCATTCTATGTAGATTTCATGAGGACCGGAACCTATA
Source organism: Thermodesulfobacteriota bacterium (assembly GCA_034190725.1). Lineage (GTDB taxonomy): Bacteria > Desulfobacterota > UBA8473 > UBA8473 > UBA8473 > JAXHSZ01. The sequence continues at coordinate 3,051 of JAXHSZ010000363.1, read as the reverse complement.
AGGCAAAGCCGTATATCAACGTTGTCAGGGACCGGGTATTCACAGATCTTGCAGGCGGGTGTCACATCTATCCCTTGGGAAATTTCAGTTTCCTTACCATTGAGAGATGCTTCCAGGAAAGACTCTGTTGTAAAGTTTTCCTGCTCCAGCCGGAGAAAATCGGGATTTTCATACCTTCCCAGACAGTCTATACCGATGAGTATCAGGTCTTCAACATTGGCCTGGTTTAACTTCACCAGCTCCAGAAGAGCTCTGACCTCACACGATCTCATCACCACCCCCACCGGTCTTCCTGAAGGCACGTTCGTCAAGTTTGAAACAAGCTTGGCCGAGTTTACAGGGACGACCGGTGCAAAGGGATCAATGGAATCGAGTCTGGCCGGATCTGTTATAAGTGTCTGCATTACTCCTTTTACGGACTGACGTGCCGGAATGAGAATTGCGTCCACAACTTGATTTTCGAGCATTTTCTTGAATACGTCTGCCAGAAGTGAGTTCAAATCCCCTTTCCCGCCCGAAAGTTTGCTGAATTCTGCCATCTTTCTATCTCCTCATGTGATCTTTAAGCAACCATCTTGTTAACACTGAGAGGGTTCGGCCCAAGCTTTTTCAACTGTTCAGTCATTTCCTTGGAATGCTCCTGAAACATTACACCATCGCTGGCAGCTACCCAACGCAACCAGAAGCGTTCCTCTTCAATTCCAAACATCTTGAGTATCTCAGTGACCAACGCAACCCTCCGCCTGGCCTTGAGATTGCCATTGATATAATGGCAGTCCCCCGGCCAGCATCCGCCGATGTACACGCCGTCACTGCCATCCAGAAAGGCCTTTAACACATAGATGGGATCGACCATTCCACTGCACATCATGCGGATGATTTTTACGTTTTGTGGATAACTCAGGCGCGAAGATCCAGCCAGGTCTGCTGCGGTGTATGTGCACCAGTTGCAAAGAAAAGCTACGATTGTGGGTTCAAATTCATCACTCATTCTCTATCTCCTTTAGTGAATGCCCATCCGGAAAGGGCCGTTTCAGCACTCCCTGGATCAGACTCAGAAGTAAGGGCAGATTGCAATGTGCTTCTACATACTCAATGTATTCCTATTGTTGCAATTTTCGTCTTCCCTGACCTTGCAGATATATCTCATTTCCGGACGGACACTAGTTAGCAAGAATTCCTTCTATCTCCGCAAAGATCTGTTTTTGGGTAAAGTGTCTTATGCCTGCAGCTCCGCTGGGGCAGTATGCAGAACAGCTCCCGCATCCCTTGCAGACCGCCTCATTTATTACACTTATACTCCTGAGTTCATCATATTCTATGGCTCCGTAAGCACAGAGATCTATGCAGATCTGGCAACCCACGCAGATATCTTCGTCTATGTGGCTTATCATGGGTAGGACTACCACATCACCGAAAGTTGAAAGTGACTGGGCCTCACTGGCTGCTGCCTTAGCTTGGGCAACAGAGTCCGGTATATCTTTCGGACCCTGACATGCACCGGCCAGGAACACTCCCGATGTGGGGGTGGATACAGGTTCGAGCTTAGGATGCTCTTCCATAAAGAAACCGTCATTACTCAAGGAGAGTCCGAACGTCCTCGCCACTTCAGGGGCATCCGGCCTTGGCTCCATGGCAGTGCAGAGCACAACCATCTCGACCGGCACTCTCAGAATCTTACCTGTCAATGTGTCCTCAGCCCTGACAACAAGCAAACCTTCTTCGCTCGGATCTTCGGCTTGATCAGTTACTTCCACAGCCTTGCCCCGGATCATCCTGACTCCTTCATCTTGGATGCGCCGATAAAACTCCTCGTATCCCTTTCCAAAGCAACGCATGTCTATGTAAAAATTGTAGACTTGGGTTTCATGGCCGCATTTGTCTTTGACAAGGTGAGCCATTTTAAGAGCATACATGCAGCAGGTTCGGGAACAATACTCATGATAGTTCGTATCTCTGCTACCGATGCAGTGCAGAAAGGCGACGCTTTGAGGTGGGTTGGTGTATCCCCATCTGTTATCAGGATCCTTCAAGAGAATTTTACCTGATGTGGGTCCGGTGGCATTGGAAAGCCTCTCGAACTCCAGGTTCGTAATGACGTTGTCGAACTTGGAATACCCATAGGGTTCCATTGGTGTGGGGTCCATTGCATCGAATCCCGTAGCCAAAATGATCGACCCCACATCGAGTGCGACAATCTCATCCTTCTGGTCGTGTTCGATGGCGTGGGCCTCACAGGCCGGCACGCATTGCTTACATTCGCAACAGACACCGCACGCGAGACACCTTGACGCTTCGGCCCTGGCTTCCTCTTCCGTGAAACCTACCTCCACCTCATCGAAGCTGAGCTTTCGTTTGTCAGCGTCCAACTCCGACATTTCAATCCGACTCATTTCCTCGATATCATCAGGGATCGGTGCCCACTTCTCACCGCTGGGTCGGAGCGGCCGATTTGCAATCATGTCTTCCCCATTCAGGAAACATTTGATCGAGTAGGCTGCTTCTTTGCCTGCGGCTACTGCCTCTACGGCAATGGAAGGTCCGGTATAGAGGTCTCCTCCGGCGAATAGACCGGATCGAGTAGTTTCATAGGTTGTCTGATCCACGACAATGGTTCCCCGTTTACTGATCTCAACACCTTCAGTGCCTTCCAAGACGGCAAGGTCGACTTTTTGGCCAATGGCTGGAATGAGCAGGTCACATGGTACTGTAAACTCCGATCCTTCAATGGGCACAGGTCTTCGACGACCCGATGCGTCAGGTTTACCCAATTCCATCCGCTGACAGCGCAGGCCGGTCATTTTGCCGTCTTTTACCAAAACCTCAATGGGAGCCACAAGAAATTCAGTCTCTATCCCTTCCTCCTGGGCTGCGGATACTTCAGCATCCTGGGCGGGCATTTCCTTGCGCGTACGGCGGTAGAAGATCTTTACTGAATCGGCTCCTTTTCGCACGGCTGCCCTGGCCGTGTCAATGGCTACATCCCCACCACCGATAACGATAACTGTCTTACCGTTCTCAGTGGGCATATGGAGGTTCAGACTCCTCAAG
>JAXHSZ010000362.1:0-9246 GCA_034190725.1 Thermodesulfobacteriota bacterium | reverse complement strand
GATGGATGTTTTTTACAACCTTTTCAGGTAGCCCTCATCCATAAATGGCCCTTTTCTACAATCATTATGTCAGAATCAGATAAAGGGGCACATTACAATGTGCCCCGAATTCCTCTCCCCACCTCTCTCTACAACAGTTTTATTTCTTTATGGCCAGTGTAAAGATGGATGTAGGTAAAGAATAGATCTGAATCAATTATTAATAGAAACCACAATAAGTACCCTCGTGAAGCCAACTTTACAGCTCATTTTCTTTGACAAGCCGATAAATACATGCTATTTTTGGGCATCTGAGTTTCAATGGGTGACTGGAATGCTGTGTTCCTTTGATCATTATGAATTCCTGTTTGAGATACCCACCATTTCCATCAGATAGGATTGATGTGCTGAATCCCGACACCAAGCATTCCATGATAAAGACGAAAAAAACTCTACAAAGATCATTCAGTGAGAAGGAAGACTTTGATTGTAATTGAAAGAGAGTAGAGATCTTTCTCTGTGGTTTTGGAGGACATAAAGTAGAATGAACAAAAAAAAGTTGGTACTTTCTCATATGATAAATTTTCTTTTCGAAAGACGTTTCTCTTCTCTCATGTCTGTTATCGTGATTATTACCGTTTTATCGCTTTCTCAAGGTTGTGCAACTCTCACTCAAGATGCAACTCTAACAGGGGAATTCAATAATGAAGATTCAGTAAAAACTCCGCCTCTCCCTGTATACTATGATTTCGATGACATATCAGTGCCCCCAGAGCTTAAACTTGACAAAAAGAGGTCCTTTATCTATGAGAGCCGGAAAACAAGGAGTGGGGTTTTGGTCTTTAGGGGTCGTATCGATGTTGCTTCTTTGGCCTCATTTTTCAAAGAAAATATGCCTCACGACGGTTGGGTTTTTATCAACTGTTACAAATATAAGGATTACATCCTAAACTTTCAAAAAGATGGGAAAAGCTGTTTAATCAGCTTACACGATAAACTGTTGAATACTATAGTTGAAATCAGAGTTGGAGCCTTTCATGAAGATATAGAAGAACCTGAGTAGTGCCTATCAATAAATGGCTATTTTTACAATCTTTGCGTCAGACTCAGATATAAGGGCACGTAGCAACGTGCCCCTACATACCCAATGTATTCATGCGGTTAAAATCTTCGACTGCCTTGATCTTACAAAAAATATCTCATTTCTGAATGAGCACTAAAAAAAAGGGTTCTCGTCGGCAATGCTCCTTGAATGACTGGAAAGGTTCCTTGAGCCAATGACAGCACTCATCAAAAATAAGAGAGAAAAGAGACTGAACAATTAAGGAGAGCATTATGCTCAAAGGAAGAAAGATCATCCTGGGAGTCACAGGCGGAATAGCTGCCTACAAAGCGGCAGAATTGGTAAGAAGGATCGTAAGCTCCGGTTCCGCAGTTCATGTCATAATGACGAAAAGTGCCCGGGAGTTTGTAACACCTTTAACATTTCAGACTCTTTCGGGAAATAAGGTAATCACAGAACTTTTTGATCTCATCCAGGAGTCTGAGATCGGTCACATCGCTTTGGCAGAATGGGCCGAGGTCTTTGTCATTGCGCCGGCAACCGCCAATATTATTGGAAAAATCTCAAATGGTATAGCAGATGATTTCCTGTCCACAACTGTAATGGCCACTAAAGCCCCGGTACTCTTTGCTCCTTCAATGAATACCAACATGTATGAGAATCCTGTTGTGCAAAGGAATATAACTGCCCTTAAATCCTTGGGATACCATTTGGTGGAACCTTCTGTCGGGGAGCTTGCCTGTGGCACTGAAGGGATCGGCAGGCTAGCTGAGATCGATGATATCATCGAAGAAATTGACTCTCTTTTATCGGAAAAGGATCTCTCAGGAGAAAATGTCTTGGTTACAGCGGGTCCAACCACTGAATATATCGATCCCATACGGTTTATTACCAATAGATCTACTGGAAAGATGGGTTATGCAATAGCGGGAGTCGCGAGAAAGAGAGGGGCGAATGTTACTTTAGTAAGCGGCCCCTCTACACTACCCATGCCTTCGAAGATAACATTCTGTGCCGTCAAAACCGCATCAGAGATGCGAACTGCGGTTCTCGATAATTTTAAGGACTCAACTATCGTCATTAAGGCGGCTGCGGTGGGCGATTATACATTAAAGGATATCCATACGCAAAAGATAAAAAGAGAAAAAGGGGGGTGCACTTTAGAGTTGTGTGGGACCACCGATATAATATCCGAAATCGGCAAGATAAAAGGAGAAAGAGTGCATGTGGGATTTGCAGCCGAGACGGAAGACATTCTACAGAATGCGAAAAATAAATTAATGGAAAAGAACCTTGATTTCATCGTGGCAAATGATGTCTGTATGGAAGGCGCCGGCTTTGAGTGTGATACAAATATTGTGAAGATACTTGATAAAGATGGAAGCATTGAGGCGTTACCTTTGATGAGTAAAGAAGAAGTAGCGGAAAAGATACTCGACAGAATTTTGAAAATCAAGGCCGGGAAGTCAAAGAAACAGAGGAAGATAGCTTGAGTGTCCTCATCCAGGAAAAGATGAATCAAAACAGTTTACTTCAGGATTTTAGAGAAATAGTACTGGATTTGAAAACGTACTTCCACTATCAGAAGGAAATTGGTATAGAAGGTTTTTTAAGAGTGCCTTTGAACATCGACAGTGCGGAAGGAGATGATACTTTCAGTCCAACGCACAGCATTGAAAGAGCAATATGCAAGCATAACATTCATGCGCTTGAAACTATTAATGATGAACTGCAAGATTGCAAGAGATGCAAACTCCATTCAGGGAGAAGGAATATTGTTTTTGGAACAGGCAATGAATCAGCAAAATTGGTTTTTGTGGGAGAGGCTCCAGGTCGAGATGAGGACATACAAGGAGAACCCTTTGTAGGAAAGGCAGGGCAGTTGCTCACTCGGATTATCAATGCAATACGCCTGAGCCGAAATGATGTATATATCGCAAATATAATAAAATGTCGTCCTCCCGGCAACCGTGACCCGGAGCAGGACGAGATCGCTGCTTGTGAGCCGTTTTTGATCAAGCAGATACAAGTGATAAATCCCGACATTATATGTGCCCTTGGCGCCTTTGCAGCTCAAACTCTGCTCAGAACAACTCAGAAGATATCCGACCTCAGGGGAAGATTTCATGACTATCAGGGAACAAAGCTCATCCCCACATATCATCCTGCTTATTTATTGAGAAACCCGTATTTTAAGCGGCATGTTTGGGAAGATATGCAGATGATCCAGAAGGAGTATCACTATTAAACCTAAGTTAAAGTAAGAATGGCCATGAAATGTAGAAAATTGAGTCTGACATCATTATTTTTTATCAGCATTCTTGTTCTCTTTCCTTTGCTGATATGTGCCACATCTGCAGGAGAACAGCAAGTGAATGTGGTGAGAGTAGACAGTATAATTAATCCTGTAGTTGCTGAATTCATTGAAGAAAGCATAGACAAATCATTAAAAGATGGAGCAGAATGTCTGATCATCCAACTGGATACGCCCGGGGGCCTTGATCTTTCCATGCGAAAGATAGTGAAGACCATGCTCAATGCAGATATTCCCATTATAGTCTATGTTGCCCCGAGCGGTGCAAGAGCTGCCTCAGCCGGTGTAATGATAACACTAGCAAGCAATATTGCCGCTATGGCCCCAGGTACAAATATCGGAGCGGCTCACCCTGTGGCAATGGGTGGGAAGAAGATCGACGAGGAAATGGAAAAGAAGATGGTAAATGATGCTGTGGCATATGTCAAAAGCATAGCGGAAAAACGTGGCAAGAATATTGAATGGGCGGAAGAGGCCGTCAGAAAAAGTGTGTCTGTGACTGAAAAGGAAGCCTTGAATCTGAAAGTCATTGACCTGATAGCTGAAGATATTGAGTCACTCCTTAAAAACATTCATGGAAAGAAGGTGAAGACAGTGAATGAAACAATAACGCTGGACACCCTGGGGAAAAAGCCGATTTATATGGATATGGGCTTCCGCCAGAATATTCTCAATGTGCTTTCCAATCCTAATATTGCTTACATTCTGATGATGCTGGGACTTTTAGGTTTGTATTTTGAACTGGCACACCCCGGCGCGATCTTTCCAGGGGTTATCGGAGCTATCTGCTTGATTCTGGCTTTTTATGCATTTCAGACATTGCCTATAAACTATGCTGGAATCCTACTGATAATTCTTGCCATAATTCTTTTTATCATTGAAGTGAAGGTGACGAGTTTCGGACTTTTAACCATTGGAGGAATCGTCTGTATGCTTCTCGGCTCTTTGATGTTATTTGATTCTCCCTTGCCGTATCTGAGAGTGTCATGGTCCGTGCTGATCCCTGTTGTTCTGGGAACATCTTCCTTATTTATCCTTGCTGCGACTTTAGCATTCAGAGCTTATCTCAGAAAGCCATCTACCGGCAAGGAAGGGTTGGTGGGAGAAACTGGGATCGCTAAGACTGATATAGCGAAAGATGGAAAGGTTTTTACACACGGAGAATTTTGGGATGCCTATAGCGATGAGACAATCCCGGAAGGAGAACGGGTAAGGATAGTAAAAGTGGACAAAATGCGACTCAAGGTGACTCAATTTTAGGAGGGATCTGAGAATAAATGGGTTAATGCTTCCTGTGACAGGAGCATGAGGCCTGCATTATTAACGATAGTAAAGGGAGGTCTGTATGGTTGGATGGGGTATACTCATTGTATTTCTGTTGGTGATTTTAGCAAGCGCCGTTAGGGTATTAAACGAGTACGAACGAGGGGTTATCTTCCGCCTGGGAAGAATAATCGCTACCAAGGGACCAGGGTTGATCCTTTTGATTCCGATCATTGATAAGATGCAGAAGGTCAGTCTGAGACTGGTTACCATGGATGTTCCTTCTCAGGATGTCATCACCAAGGATAATGTTTCAGTGAAGGTGAATGCTGTGGTATATTTCAGGGTCATGGACCCCAATAGCGCCGTTGTGGAAGTGGAGAACTTTCTTTATGCCACGTCACAATTGGCTCAGACCACATTGCGGAGTGTCTGCGGTCAGGCTGAGTTGGACGAATTGTTGTCTGAGAGAGAGCATATAAATACACAGTTGCAGGATATCCTTGACAAGCAGACGGATCCTTGGGGCATAAAGGTCTCAACAGTAGAAGTGAAACACATAGACCTTCCAGAAACGATGCAGCGGGCCATGGCAAGACAAGCGGAAGCAGAGAGGGACAGAAGGGCAAAGGTCATCAATGCTGAAGGGGAATTCCAAGCCGCGAATAAGCTGGCCGAAGCAGCAACAATAATCGGTGAGCATCCAATGGCCCTTCAGTTGAGATACTTACAGACATTAAAGGAAGTTGCCTCTGAGAATAATTCAACAACCCTTTTCCCTGTGCCCATAGACTTATTCAGCCCTTTTATGAAGCTTGAGGATAAGAAGAAAGAATAGAGGAACCCCCTCTACTTAGTGTCTGAACAAAAACTGGCTTTTTCGTCAAGGTCAAGGAAGATCAAAATTTTAACCGCAGGAATATATTGAATATTTTGAGGACTAAAATTTTTATCTGACGCAGAGATTGGTGAAAAAGGCAGTTTTCGTTCAGACACTACTTAGAGATAAAGGTTACATAAGCTGGGAGTCTCTCTTTCATTTCAACAGACAACTGCGTCTTTTTTGCCTCCTGAAGGGTGTGAAAATGTCCGATTCTTACCCTGTGCCACACTCCCTTCATCGGAATGTTTGATGAGATTATATATGTCGCGTATCCCTTTGATTTGAGCCTTTTTTCCAACTCTTGGGCTCGTGCTTTGTCCTGGAATGATCCCACCTGAAGAGTATAACCGCTCAAAGAACGGGCTTGTTTTTTTTTGTTTTTAGATATCTTTCTCTCTTCTTGTTTTTTGTTGCTCTTGTTTCCATTGGTTCGATAGTTTGTCTTTCTTGCGGGAGTTTTACTGGGCGCAACCGCTTCTTTCCTGATAAGGGTTTCATAGAAGGTCAAGTCCATATCAGAGGGTCTTTTTGTTGAATCTCTTCCTGTCTCTTTGGAAATGAAATCCCTGCTGAGTCTGTCCTCCTCATAGGACTCTTCAACTGTCTTTTGAGACCGTAAACTTTCCTCAGAGTCTTTACCGACAAAAAAACCAAGGGTAAAGATGAGAGTGAATGCAAAAACTACCCCTATCAGTACAAGAATCAGAAGTCTTTTATGAAAAGAAAACCGATAAGTTTTCTTGGCCCTCATGTGTTTTCGCCTTTGCTGTTACATCTTTTCAGGGGCATTGACACCTAAAAGTCCTAAGGCATTCCCGATCACAGTCCTGATTATCCGCACAAGATACAGCCTCGCTAGAGTCATTGAAAGGTCATCTGAGATGACTCTGTTCTTGTTGTAATAAGAATGAAAACAACCTGCCAATTCATTCAAGTAAACCGTTATCCTGTGGGGCTCCAATGCGACTGCGCTCCCTTCCACAACATCGGGATACTTCAAGAGTTGTTTTATCAGTCTTATCTCTTCGGGGAGACCAAGTAGGTCAATCTGAACTTCTTCAAATACAGGAACATAAAATCCCCGTTCCTGGGCCAGTCTTAAAATACTCGATATCCTGGCATGGGCATACTGAACGTAGTAAACAGGATTCTCCGTGCTTTCTCGTTTTGCCAGCTCTAAGTCAAAATCCAATGGGCTGTCGGCACTGCGCATCAAGAAAAAATACCTGGCAGCATCTTTTCCCACCTCTTGTAAGACTTCCTTCAACGTATCAAATTCACCTGAACGTGTAGACATGGCCACCTGTTGGCCATCTCTCAGGAGGTTCACCAATTGGACAAGCAGTACCCTTAGAATTCCTTTTTCCTTTCCCAACGCCTGAATTACTGACTCCATCCTGGGAACATACCCATGGTGATCAGCTCCCCAGATATTTATGATCATGTCAAATTTACGTTCCAACTTGTTCTTATGATAGGCGATATCTGATGCAAAATAGGTGGGCTGCCCATCACTTCTTATAACAACCCTATCTTTTTCGTCTCCAAACTCGGTACTCCTGAACCAGAAAGCCCCATCCTGTAAATAGACATAGCCTTTTTCCTTGAGTTCTCCCACTACTTCCGATACTTTGTTGTCTTCAAAAAGGGTCTTTTCACTGAACCATTCATCAAATTTCACTCCGAAATCATCCAGGTCTTTCTTTATCCCTTTAAAAACATGGTCGGCTGCATAAACAGACAAATCAGATATCCCTTTCTTCTCTGATTCATTGAGGTACCTGTCTCCATACACGGCTTTTATCTCTTTTGCAATATCTATGATATATTCACCCTGGTAACACTCTTTCGGGAAGTCAATATCTTTCTTAAAAAAATGAAGATAGCGCAAATATACTGACCTTCCCAAGGTTTCTATCTGATTTCCTGCATCATTGATATAATATTCTCTGACGACATCATATCCTGCGGCTTTCAAGATATTTCCAAGAGCATCCCCGAGTGCGGCCCCCCTTCCATGTCCGATGTGAAGCGGACCTGTTGGATTTGCACTCACAAACTCTATTTGAACTCTTTTCCCATCTCCTCTATTGCTTTTTCCGTAAGAATGATCCTGTTTTTCAATATCTTGCAACAGACTGTACCAATAGTCATTGGTGAGGAAAAAATTGATAAAGCCAGGACCAGCTACCTCTACCTTAGCGAGGATATCATCTTCTTTTCCAATGCTCTCCACGATACTATCAGCAATCAATTTGGGGGATTTCCTTTCTCTGGAGGCAAGAATCATGGCAATATTGGTGGAAAAATCACCATGCCCTTCAAGTTTAGGGATCTCCACCTCTATAACTGGCATATCTCCTTCATGCAAAATTCCTCTTCTTATACAGTCAAACAATGCGCGTATTATGATTTTAATGAGTGTTTCTTTTGTCTTCATTTTCCAACACTAATTTCTCTTACGAAACAGTTAGCTTTTTAAAAAGAGTCGCATATACGGCAGTCAAAGTGTAATCCGTGTAAAACTCGCATCAAAGTGAGTGCTAAGAAAGAACAGTGTATCATCTTTCAGTTCACTTTCTTCATTCTGACTTATTTTAGGCACAGTAATTTAAGGTAATTTCCCGTTCCTTCATTACGATAACTCAGACGATGATACAACAAAGATAGTGGAATGTAGGAGTAACATACGGACTACTTGTTGTCAAGTATTTACCTGAGAGTTACAGATAATGTCAAGGGGGCAATAATTATGCTAGATGATCAGTGTTTGGGATACATTTAAATCCTCAACAATTTTGATCTGTGTGGTTCGCCAGTACTTATCTAATAAATGGCTATTTTCAGTAATTTCTTCGTCAGACTCAAATTGAAATCCTCTAAATACACAATGTATTCAATCAGTTATGATATTCATTCTCCTTGATCTTGCAGAAAATACCTTATATCTGGATTGACACTGGCTACATCCACCGTTTACCGGCTGCTTACTTTGTTTGCTTTTCATGAATACAGGCTTCCATCATTTATCCAGAGACAGAACATCAAGGTTTGTGGGCAAGAAAATTGACACATATAGTGTGGGATGTGTCAAAAAGTTGTCCTGCCTGAGCCAAAACACAGGAATACATTAAAATCTCATATTGAATAAAGAGGATAAGTTTTGACAGTTCATCAATACATCCTCTCAGATACAATTCTGGAGAGATGTCCTTCCTAAAATACATTGTTCCGTTGCCTTTGTATTCAAACATAAGGTAAAGAGGGGATCTTTGGCACAGGACTTGCGTAAAATGGCTGAAAAAGGTTCTCTTCTCATGCATTTGACCGATACCATGTGAAAGTGGAAAGAGAAATACATTACGACAAATCCAGAGTGGTTTTACCACCGTGCCATCCTTAATTCTAATCATTCTCATCTCGATAGAATCAGACAGAATTTGGGCTTCTATCGTGAGAATTTAGCTGTGATCTCCTTTTATCCACTGGAATGATGGAACAAGGTAACAATATACAATCATAGAGTGAGAAAGGGAGTAATTTATCGTGATGAATAAATCCTTATCAAAGAAGTGGAGAAGCCTACGAACAAATTTTCTTACACGAGAAAATCCTTATTATAATTATGGATGCAGGGTCCTGGATGCGACGACACGAACGATTATTATGTTAATTGTTTCCGTACTGGTGAATATAGGACTTTTATATCTCTGTAAAATATTTTGGTATTCTTATATTGCAACA
>JAXHSZ010000361.1:0-7511 GCA_034190725.1 Thermodesulfobacteriota bacterium | reverse complement strand
CCTGTCTCGGCATCAGTTGCCTCCAGCACTTTATACTTATCCAATTCAAGAAGCCCTTTCATCAGCTTCATATTCAGCCTGTTATCTTCAACAACCAGAACAGTCAAACCTTCCATGAAAATCCTCTTCACTTCACCTGTCGCTCGTTTAAAAATAGCTTTATACGACAACAGGTGTACAAGGAATCGTAAAGCCGAATGTACTTCCCTTTCCTTTCCCCTCACTCTTTACCCAGATCTCTCCATCATGGGCTTCAATCGCCATCTTACAAAATGTCAGACCTAAACCGCTCTTTCCTGTTATGACACCGGCCTGTTTCATCTCCGCTTGCTGAAATTTGTCGAATATTTTTTGTTGATACTTGGGTGCTATTCCATCTCCATTGTCCTTTATACTGAAACAAATTTTTCTTTCTTTATGCTGACGGTCAATACTCACTTCTACCTCGCCTCTTTGAGGAGTATGCCTGATCGCATTATCAATGAGATTGGCAATAACCCTTTTTATGAGACCCGGATCAATGCTGACAGGGAGAATATCCTCTCGGCTTAAAAAGGAAAGTGAGAGTTCCCTGGCATTGATCCTTTCCTCAAACTGCACCAATGTATCTTTTGCCAGTTTCAGGAGGTTTGTGAATTCTTTAGCCAAGGCAAGCTTTCCCTCTTCCATCTTATTGATATCCAGAATACTCTTGGTCAACTCTTCAAGATCCGCACATCGATTCAAACATTCCTTCAATCTCTTTATCTGGTTTTCAGAAAGGTTTTCTTGACTCACAAGAATCATCTGTAAACTCATGAATATGGCCTGCAATGGATTATTTATATCGTGGACGATCATGTGCATGAGTCTGTCTTTAATCTTTTCCAATCGGGAGAGTCTCTGGTTCTTTTCTGTAATCTCATTGTATTGAGACAACAATTCATCATGGAAGGATTTGATACGGAGTAATGATTTGACCCTGATCCGCAATTCTGCTCTGTCAACAGGCTTTGTAAGAAAATCATCAGCACCTGCTTCTATCCCTTTTATGTGATTGTCCTTTGTGTTTAAGGCTGTGACCATCAATACAGGAATGCTTCTGGTTGTCTTATTCTGCTTTATTCTTTTGCATACTTCAAATCCGTCCAGTCCCGGCATCATGACATCCAACAAAATGATATCCGGACATATATCAACCGCCATCTTAAGAGCATCTTTCCCATTTAAAGCTGAATAGATAGAATGGCCCTCTGATGTCAACATTGCTTTCAAGAGCTTTATGTTTCTTTCCTCATCATCGACAATCAGAATGGTTTTTTTGTGTGCCATGTCATTTTTTCCTTAAGTCCAAGGCTCCTGCTACATGCCGGATTCAAAGAGAAGGAGAATGTGACTCTTTTCTTTGCCAACCCACCCTCTCTTAAAAACTGAGAGCAGAGGCCCTAAGTCATTCATTGGCTCTTCACTTCTCCCATGTGAAAAGTGAATCTTTGCGCATGAATACTTATCAGCAGTTGAATTGTTTCGGAAATTAAGATATTACGCCATTATGAAGGCATAACAATGAAGCCATCTCAACATGTTAGAAACAGAGGGCCACTTAGCGAGGTTCGTTGATTTTCTTATTGATCAGTATAACTGTATGTGCTGTATGTGACAAATAATCGTTGAAAAGGATTTTTCCGACTTTCATTCACTACATACAATATCGCCCAAAATCATGAAAACATTAGGTAAAAATAGGAGGTATAGTCACTGAAATAGTGGATAAGACCTTGATGAGTGTTTTTATTTCCATTCAATTTGATTGCACATATTTTTTTATCAAAATAGATCTTTTCTCTTGTTATTTTAATGCCCTTTTCCTGCCTTTTCACTCTAATAATTATGGGTGTTCCGAATTCATTGAAAACCATCTGTAGATAGTGCCCATCCATAAATGAGATATTTTCTGCAAGGTCAAGGAAGATGAAGATTTTAACAGCAGGAATACATTTGGTATTTTGAGGATTAAAATCTGAGTCTGACGCAGATATTGCGGAAAATAGCCATTTATGGATGGGCACTAAATAACTCTTTTCCGGATAGACGCCAGATAGGTAATAACAATCTGAGATCAGATCGTCCAAATTTCATCCCCATATCAATACTGTATGGAATAAACTGATGTTTTTTTTCAGAATCTTATGGTATATTGATAAGCACTCAAATGAAAACTCTATTTATCCAGCATTATCAATGAGTTGAATAGCTTTTATTGTAATAGAAGGCTTGGAAGCCATCAATGGCAGGCGATCAGCATTCAGCTTAGGATGGTGGAAATCCCTATTTTAGGGCTGATAGATGAAGGTTCATGGCTCAATTTCTTCTTTTCAGAATAGAGCATGAACTCCTCATAATTTCAGGTTACTCAGACTTTTGTTCAGTTGCGAATTCACAATTATTGTTAAAAATATTTTGAGTTGACAGAATTTTGACTGTGTGATACTAAATTTTGTCCCCTCTCAGTCCTTTTTGTCTGAGAGCATTGCTTCAACTCAATACCGTCATCCTCTTTTCTTTATGTCTTTGTTCAGGCTTGAATCTGTCTTTAAAGTGATTATTTTTTAGAAAGACAAAAAGGAAGAAATGCTTACTGCATACTAAAATATTGTTCAATTATTTCAGAATATTACCTTCTTGTAATGCTTTTTTTACAAAATGGCATAATAATTGCTAGCACTAACTTGAGTGGAATAAATGCAAGCGGAAAAAAGTCTTACCGGACAGAAGAGTATTAAAAAGGGAAGGCTGCAAAGAACAGCCTTTTTAATATTGAGGATAAACTAACGAGTCATGACGTTTCGTCGTACCCTTCTCCTAGCCTTATACAAGTTGTCGGACATCGTTATTCTGCTGTGCAGTTTGGCCTATACTATCATTGTGAACAGCTCAATGGGAGGGCCGTCGAATCTCAGTAATCTTCTGTCAGCTCAAATTTCAGTCCAAAATTCCATTGTTCTTGCCATAGCAATTACTATTTGGCATTTTATCTTTCAATTCCTCGGTCTTTATGAGACCAAGCGTTTCGGACACAGGATTCATGAATGCATGGATGTCCTCAAGGCTACTTCTCTTGGCACGTGTTTAATAACTCTCTTTATGAGTCTCTTCTATATGAATTTCCTTAACGGTTCCTTTATCTTTCATTTCTGGATTTCAGCTACCTTTTTAACCATTGCAGCCAGAATGACAATGCGTTTGATACTAATTGTAGTCCGAAACAGGGGCAGGAACCTCAGGTTTATGGTAATTGTGGGCACAAATCAAAGGGTTCTGGATTTTGCCAAAAAGGTAAAAACTCGTAAAGATCTAGGATATGAGCTTGTGGGATTCGTTGACAATGAATGTTTTCATAAGGAAAACGGTGTACAGTTGATTTCTCGTTTGGAAGACTTTGCAGGGGTATTGAACCAACATGTGGTGGATGAGGTTGTTATAGGTCTGCCTGTTCAGACTTTCTATAACGAGATAAAAGAAATCGCCGGCATCTGTGAAGAGCAAGGGATCATCGTTCGTTTTCTGGCAGATATGTTATTTGATCTACGATTTGCCAAATCAAGCATAGACTACCTCGATGAATCCCCCATTCTTACCCTCTATACCGGACCCATGGACAGTTGGTTTTTTTGGGGAAAAAGGGCTTTTGATATTCTCTTTTCTTCAATTGCATTGTTGTTTTTACTCCCTGTCTTTGTGATTGCAGGAATTCTGATTAAACTAGATTCTCCCGGGCCTGTTTTTTTCATACAAAAAAGGGTGGGGTATAATAAGCGGCTCTTTAAGGCTTACAAATTCCGGACTATGATTAAAGGTGCGGAAAAGCAGCAATCCAAACTGGAACAGTTGAATGAGATGAGCGGTCCCGTATTCAAGATCAAGAATGACCCTCGAATTACTAAAATTGGAAGAATCATGAGAAAGACCAGCATTGACGAACTGCCTCAGTTATTCAATGTATTAAAAGGTGATATGAGTTTAATTGGGCCCAGACCTCTTCCTGTAAGGGACTATGAACGATTTGAAGAGGAGTGGCATAAACGGCGTTTCAGTATCAGGCCGGGGCTTACATGTCTGTGGCAAATCAATGGGAGAAACGGAATGTCGTTTGATAAATGGGTCGAATTGGATATGGAGTATATAGATAACTGGTCCTTATTGCTGGATTTGAAGATCCTCATCAAAACGATCCCCGCCGTTTTTAAAGGCTCGGGTGCCATGTGACGATAAGTGAACAACAGAAAGGGATGAGTTATGAGATGTCCTCTATATAAATAATGTGCAGTCTTTGAGAAAAGGAAACTACCGCCTATGTAAGCACTGAGACAAGACCTGTTTGAAAAACGAGTCCCACCCCAATAGCCTCCATGGGCCCAAAATATAAAGCTAAAATTTTAAGACCCCTGAATTGAATTCACTCACGTCTATCCAGAAACGACATATTCTTTATAATTTATAAACAATGGAAGATGAAGGTTGGAGCCGAATGAATACATTGGGTATTTTTGGGGGTGAAAACCGACTCCAATGCTAAGATTAACAAAAATATTCATTTGCGAATGGATATTACCTGATCCTGACAGTTGGCGGCTGAAAACCGATACCTATATTAAATTATATCCGTATCAGGAGGAAAGAAACACATGACTCTCGTTGAGATGTTAAAAAGAAATGCGACACTCCATCCTGAAAAGACCGCGATGGTCTCAGGAGAAACAAAGGTTTCATATAAAACATTCTACGAAAGAACAAATGCATTGGGTAATTACCTCGTTCATATTGGTCTGGAAAAGGGACAAAGAGTTGGACTCCTGCTACAAAAAACACCAGAAGTTATTATATCCTTCCTGGGTGCAGCAACGGCAGGTGGGATCGTTTTCCCAATAGACTACAACCAGACACTCGCAAATATCCAGTTTATCCTGGATCTTACCGATCCATCCGTATTGATTGTGGATGAATCATATAAATCCATGCTTTCAAAATTACAACTTCCTTGTTCGGACGAGAAGATCATTATGGTTGGACGGAAATCTGATAATACACATAAGACATTGGATGAGATATTTCAAAATGAATTGCATGATGATCCACATGTCTTCATTGAAAATAATGATATTGTATATCTGAACTTCACGTCCGGCACAACGGGACGTCCTAAAGGTGCAATCACGACCCATGCAAACATTTACTGGAATACTCTCTCAGCCATAGAAAGCTTAAATCTTACCCATGATGATGTTCATCTCTGTATGTTTCCCGTATTCAGCCATCCCCATGAACTCTTCGCACGACCATTATATCTTGGGGGGACGATTGTTCTCACTGATAGTATCTCTCCTAAGTCCATTGCCAAGGTCATCTCAGAACACCGAGTAACATGTATGATGGCAGTTGCTTCCATCTATGACACCCTTGTTCGAATATACGATTCTTCGTACTTTGATTTCAGCTCCTTGCGAATGCTGGAGAGTGGCGGTATGCACATGAATCCGACTCTAGTAAAGAAACTTAAGGAGTGTTTTCATGTTTCTGTTATACCTGTGTGGGGGAGTACGGAGACTTCAGGGATTGCAGTGGCTACTCCAATCGATCATCCATACAGGGCAGGCTCTATGGGGAAATCCTGTCCTTATTATGAGGTACAAATTCTGTCAGAAGACGGAGAAGAAATGCCTCCCAATGAGATTGGAGAAATGGCTGTAAAAGGACCGGGAGTCTGTTCCGGATATTACAATCAACCTGATGAGACAGACAAATGTTTAAAAGATGGTTATTTTCTTACTGGTGATATGGTAAGAAAAAACTCCGATGGCTATCTCTACTTTGCCAGCAGAAAGGCTGGAATGATGAAGGTGGCAGGTTTGAAAGTCTCCCCCACCGAAATAGAAGATGTCTTAATAGATCACCCTGATATTGCAGAAGTAGCGGTTGTCAAAACCCTTGATCATTCCCACGGGGAAGTACCAAGGGCTGTCATCGTCCCTAAGGTTGGTATGAATATCAATAAAGCCGATATCCGCAAGTTCTGCGAAGAGAGGTTATCAAGATACAAGGTTCCTCGAGTCATTGAATTTCGAACTGAACTGCCCAAAGGTCCGGGGGGCAAGATACTGTACCGACAATTATGGTTGGGGTATAAAGAAAATCCTGATTTCTGAGCAGTCTTGTAATTTTGTCTTCTAGCCCCTCGTCAGCATTATAAGTCACATTCATGAAATTTGTATTTGTAAAGGATATATGTTGTGGAATCTGAATTCTTAGTTGTCTATGCAGACAGTGAGCCAATGGAAGGTGTGGTCAATCCGGGTCCTCATCAGATTTACAAAAGTCCCCGCGTATTAGTGGAGAAACGAACACTCCCCACTCTTCATCCTGATGAGATTCGGGTGGAGATGATTTATGGCGGATTGTGCGGCACGGATGTGCATCTGGTGGAGACAAACCCTGAAACTGGATATATACGATGTTCGGCACCGGCGACAATCCCTCCGGAGGGAAGGATTATCGGGCATGAAGGAGTAGGTAATGTAATTGAAGTCGGCTCCCACGTCCACCATATACAACCAGGGGATTGTGTCACTTTTGAATCGATCATCGTGTGTCATCACTGCGCTGAGTGCAGGAGAGGACAATTTAATCAATGCCGTCATGCAATGCTGTTGGGTTTAGAGAAGGATGGACTTTTCGGAACAGTAGTAGATGTGCCGTCCATGCTGACCCATGATGTCACAGTCCTGGCAGGAAGCGACAATGGTCTAAGAGCAGCTGCATGTATTGAGCCCGCAGGGGTAGCCTATGTGGCGTGTGAGAACACGCAGGTTGCCGCAGGAGATGTGGTTGTTGTTTTTGGGGCAGGTCCCATAGGTCTATTTTCCGCCATGCTATGTAAGGTGGTTTTTGGCGCTTCCAGGGTTTACATGGTTGAACCTGTTCACTTCAGAAGGATATTTGCACGTAAGTGGAGCGATGAGGTATATGATGTCGATGAGTTTTTTGAAGACGGACCTTGTTCTATTGACGTCGTTATTGAAGCATCAGGTCATATGAACAATATAGGTCGTGTATTTCGTCGTTTGAATGCGAATGGTAGGATTGCCATCTTGGGAAGGAGCGGCGTACCTCTGGTATTGGATGCCGTCGATCATATGATCACGAACGCTGTTTCGTTAGTGGGATCACGTGGACACCTAGGTGGTGCTTTTGCGAAGATCCTCAGTCTTTGCGAGAATGGACGGATACATCTTGATGAAATAGTAACAGATGTGATTTACGGGCCCAAAGGACTTTGTGACGTCTTAAAGTTTCAAGGGAAAATCGTGGACAACAACTGCAAGGTTCTTGTACGTCTTGATCAGGGAGATGTTTCAATATAATTAAGTCATTATCCACAAATATATTATTTCTGGACTGAAGTTCTAGGCTTCAACAAAACAGTCTAAAAATTATAGAGTTATCCCAACACCTGAAACTTCAACAGAAAAAGCCTT
>JAXHSZ010000360.1:0-5480 GCA_034190725.1 Thermodesulfobacteriota bacterium | reverse complement strand
TGGTTTAAATCGATAAATATGTGGGGCGTTTCCATAAAGGGCTTTTTTATTTCTGGAGTGATTTATTTAAAAAATAGGGAAGAAATTTACATTCAAGGTTTTTCATGTAAAGTTAATAGGTTTTTCTTTACATTAAATCAATAAAATGTAAAGAAGAGGTCTTTATTTTGAAATGAATGGGGCCGATATGGCAAATTTACCCGATGAAAAGACCTATGTGGAAATCCCGTTCATTGAGCGATTGAAAGGGATGGGATGGGGGCATATTGAAGGCAATATCGATGTGCCCTATCTCACGGAACGAGAGTCTTTCCGTGAGGTCCTGCTCAAAGATGGGCTGTGCAAGGCCTTGAAAAAGATCAACCTGGATGAGGACCGGCTCGGCCAGATCGTCAGCGCCCTGGAGCGGATCAGTGCGCCCAAGTTGATGGAGGCCAACAAGGAGGCCTTTGACCTGATTGTTGGCGGGTTTAGTGTGAGCGGCGGATCAAACGGGAACAGCAATCGCGAGAAGACAGCCAGGATCATTGATTTTGAACATCCCGAACAGAATGATTTTTTAGCCGTCAACCAGTTCCGGGTGGATGTGCCGGGCGGTAAAACCTTTATCGCACCCGACATCGTTTTATTCGTCAACGGCATTCCCCTGGTGGTGGAATGCAAAATGTTTCCATCGCTCAAATTCCCGCTGATTCAGCTCGTCCAAAATGATATTTACCCTCTATAGAGAGCCGCTAACTCTTTCATTGAACATTTTCCTTGAAAATCGTCAGTTTTCATGACGATTTTCAATTTTTAATATGATTTCAAGATACCCAAACCAGAACATATCAGTCAAATCGAGGCTTCGTTCCGGATACATTCGGTCACTGGCCTGCTCGGACCGCAGCAGTGCGGTAAGACTACTTTTGCTCGGTTCATCGCTGAACAAGAGTCGTCCACGAATAAGGGGGGACGACCATTAATAATTTTTTCACATGCCTTGATCTTGAACAAAAATCCTCATTTACGGACGGACTCTCGTTCATTTCAGACCTGTTTCTTTTATTATCAAATTGATGAACTTATCAGGAGGTGGGATTCTCCCAAGATGAGTATAAAAGACATCTCCTTTCTTGTTCTTTTTTAATTGAACACCTATGAAAAATGGTGTTGGAGGTTCGCCAACCAATTCATGGATTTCTCTTTCCTCGTCCGTAAAGAGAGGAAATTGAACTTTAAATTGTTTTTTGAAAGAATTAATATAGTGTATATCGTCCTTTACGCCAATACCGATCAATTTAATTTTCCCTTTGAGTTTTTTATTATTTTCTATCATGCGATATACTTTATTTACAGAGGGAACCTCCCTTATACAGACAGGTCACGTAGTAGAAAAAACTTGCACCAAAACCACATTTGATTTGATATCCTGGATGCGGAATGGACCTTTGTCAGAAAGTCCGAGGTATTTTTGGTGAGATGGATCTTCCGGCATGGGAAGTTTTATTTCCGGAAATGTAACGCCCTTGCTTATTGGTTTTTTCCCAGCGAAAAGAGTGGGTTGGATGAGAAAGAAAATCACAATACATGGAAACCATACAAACTTTGTTTTTTTCATATATTCCTCCTATGGTCTTTTTACTTGCGAGGATTCCTCACTCTGGCCTTGTGAAATTTAATATCTAAAAATCTATAGCGGATTTTCGTAGGGAAGTCAAGGCTTGGAGATTTTTAGAGAAATGTACCCATCTTTCACCATAAATGACACATTAAATGAGAGGAAAATGTTTGAAAAATTCATTACAATTGCAAGACAGATTCCAGATATAGGGGCCAAAATGAGAGTAATCCATTCAGCATTATGTCCTTGTAGCAGGAATATAACAGCCTCTACAAAACATACTAAACCTATGATTGCAATTATCCCAAAAAATATCAGTCTTGCTCCCATTTCGCTCTCTCCCAACGTAGGTAAAAACCCTTCTAACTGTGCAGTGAGCCAGTTCACCGGTTCCTGGCTGCCCTATTTAGTGTCTGAACGAAAACTAGATAGTGTCCATCCGGAAATGAGGATTTTTGTTCAAGATCAAGGCATGCGAGAAAAATAACCACAGGCATATGTTTGATATTCCGAGGATTATTTTTTGAGCATAACGCAGATATTGGGCAAAAAGACCATTTCTGGATGGGCACTAGATAGTTTTTCCAAGTTCAAGGAAGACGAAGATTTTAAACACAGGAATACATTGAGTATTTTGAGGATTAAAATCTGAGTCGGACGCAAAAATTGGGAAAAATAGCAGTTTTCGTTCGGGCACTATTTAAGCGTACAGGTCGAAAAGCTTCACTTGATCTTTACAAAAGAGAGATTCTTTCCGCCTGATAAGGTTATTCTCAGCGTATTGCCTTGAATCTTCGCAACAATAACGCCACCTTTTCTCGTATGCAGCCTGATTTCGTCACCCTTTGGAGACCAGGAAAAAGATTCCTCATTATCACCCATTCGCCAGTAGCCCTCACCATCTTCTCTCAGTCCGAGTTCAGATCTTTTTTGCAAATCGGCCTCTTCGGTCCTATATACTCCTACGTATTCCTTCTTCGATGTGCATGTAAAGGTGCAAACCATAAGAAAAAGTATGAAAACAGACAAAAATAAGATCTTATATTTGCTGACAGTAATCATGGTTTTCCCTCTTCTGTAATCAATAAGGTATTTTTAGCAGTATGAAATAATAAGTTATAAGCGACTCTTTTCAAAAAGCGAGAATATTACTCAATAAGAGATTCTGTGAATCGTCTCGCGAATATGATTAGTGTCTGAACGAAAACTAGGATTTTTCGTCAAGGTCAAGGAAGAAAAAAATTTAACCGCAGGAATATATTGAATATTTTGAGGATTAAAATTTTTATCTGACGCAGAGATTGGCGAAAAAGACAGTTTTCGTTTGGACACTCATTATTTGCGAAGAAGAAAGAGCTTGTCGTACAAAAAAACCTGGAGCGTAAAGAGAAACCATATCGTGTTCTTACTGATTTTTGCGAGGCTTATTGGTTCTCCGACAGTGTCGTAACATCCACAGGTGATTGGGGACCCTACAAGAATATTCAACCCGATTGATACATTAAAACCTATATACGACAACATAATTAAAATAGCTGTAGCACGATTTCTCAGACCGATAATGATGAACAGACCGGTAACCAACTCCATCCATGGCACAACTACGGCCATCAATTTTACAAACTGATAGGGAAAAATTCTATAGGCAGCTAAAAGCTCCGCAAATTGGGCCGGATAGGGAATTTTACTCATACTGGCGTAGATAAAATAATAACCCACGAAGATTCTCAGTACGAGGGCTAAGTATTCGCTCGTTACAATTTGCTTAACAGCAGGCGCCGTTCTATTCATGTCCAGCCCCTTCTACCGGATATTTGCTTTCTTGCCAGGCGTCCAATGCAAACCATTTCAGAGGCAGATATTGATGCGGTCCTTTATAAATCTGGACATTATCATGCCCGAGGAGTTGCAGTTGCCTGGCAACCTCCTCATCATATAATGCGCCTATGGATCTGCCATATACAATCATATCTTTCTTCTTTTCTTCATCAGGCATATACATGTAATTAATTTCAAAACTGGGCAAAGGAAGATTGCGAGCTCCCTTTATGTGCAGTTTCTCGTAAAAATTAGCCGGTCGTGCGTCTATAAAAATGGTTTCACCTTCATCAAATTTTTTCTTTGCATACTCTAAATCCACCTTGGAAATCTCTTCAGGATCATAGAAATCCGGTATGACATTTATCTTGTTAGGGTTTGATAGGTTGAAGATCGAGGCGAAAAGCAGGATCACAATACCGATGAATACAAAATCAAAGAAACTTAGTTTGGTCGCTCGATATTCCCTCTCTGTCTTTTTTTGCAATCTCCTGTCATCTCGTTTGATTAAATCAGACATGTATTTAAAGACATTTTTAAATATTTCAGGATGGTCTTTAAGAATCCCTTGGAATTCTTCCTTAGCAAGAACAAAAAGATGTGTTTCTTCCAATGCTTCTACATTTGTTGATCGAGGATCGTCTGTTATGAGGGCCATTTCACCAAAGCTGTCCCCGGGGCCCAGAATATTCAGATCAGTCTCCACACCATCTTCACCCGTGAGAAATACTCTGATTCTTCCGGAATGAATGATGTAAAAGCTGTACCCTGAGTCACCTTTTCGAAAAAGAACAGTTTTTGCTGGTACGGTTTCCTCTTTGAGCACTGTTGCAATCTTACCCAATTGTTCTTCAGGCATAGATTTAAATACATCTGTGTCTGCAAGCCGACTTAACTTATCCTTTGTATCCGTCACTCAGTAATCACCTCGATGATATTCTAGAATTTGGGGGGATACTTATCCCAATCTCTAAATCAATCAAAGGGTTTTTGGGCTTCAACTATACCCCTTTGAAACAATGAATCACCAAAAAAACATGAATCAAGCAAGGGGAATTCCCTAATGCATCTCCCCATAAAAGTAGGTTCTTACCAATTATCCCGAATTTGCTTGCCGTATTACTTCATAACTGGGGTGGACCTCATTGTCAAGACAAAAAAACATGATATTTGAGTTACATCTTAAAAGTGAATAGTAACAAAGGGGGATTTGGGGGAGTCTCATAGCTTTCTGAACATATAATATCGAACAGAGAAGTAAGCCGTGTACGAATACGCTACATATGATTTCCAGGACAATGATTGCAAACATTTCATAGACATCATCCTTGCTTTCCAATAACGGATTCTCATGCTAATGGTCCCATGAAGGCCGACATGGACTATTACAGGACGAGGCTCTCGGATGGAATGCAGTTTGAGGATAGATTCGGCTGTTTACAGAATACTGAATTCAAGTGATTCGGTACACGAGGTTTGACTCTTCTCTTGGCGTGACAAGAGAGTATTTCCTTATCGAAGGACGTGGATATGGAGAAAGCTAAGAGGGAGCAGTCCCTTCTCACCCCCCCTTATCATGAATATGCCATTCGACTCCGTTCAGTCTTCTCAGCTCCTTTATCGCTGAGAAGCAATATGTTGCCTGTGGACCCTCTTTATAGAGGGCTAT
Organism: Thermodesulfobacteriota bacterium; assembly: GCA_034190725.1. Taxonomy (GTDB): domain Bacteria; phylum Desulfobacterota; class UBA8473; order UBA8473; family UBA8473; genus JAXHSZ01. The sequence goes on along the minus strand of JAXHSZ010000360.1, from coordinate 390 downwards.
TGTGATGGTCTGCATGTCTCCCCGACCACGGACGAGGAGCGCGGTCTCTCCTCCGACGACGTCCTGGTCAAGATCGCGCCCAAGAACGACCCCTTCGAAGGCGATCAACCGAGCGAGCGCGCGTACTGCATCTGGCTGCCGGCGTTTCATGCGCCCGGCACGCACTGGTATCACGCCCACGTGCACGGTTCGACGTCGGTCCAGGTGGTGAACGGCCTGGCCGGCGCGCTGATCGTGGAGGAGCCGGAAGAGCAGAAGATCGAGGTCGACGCGGAGCTGATCTGGGTCATCCAGGAGGTGCTGGATGAGGCCGAATCGATCTACGCCAACATCAGCGTTCCCGCGGGCCAGCCGGGTGCGGGCGAGAAGCCCTACGGCGATACGCCGCCG
>JAXHSZ010000036.1:0-10946 GCA_034190725.1 Thermodesulfobacteriota bacterium | reverse complement strand
TTCGACTCGATCAAAACAAACAAAGAAGATTACGCAATCATGCATTACACCTCAGGCACCACAGGCAAACCCAAAGGGGCGGTCCATGTTCACGGAGCAGTTGTGGGGCATTATGCAACTGCAAAGTATGTCCTCGACCTTCAAAGGCAGGATATTTACTGGTGCACTGCGGATCCGGGATGGGTCACCGGAACGTCGTATGGGATGTTCGGTCCCTGGTCGAACGGCATCACCCAGGTCGTATATGAAGGTGGATTCAGCGCAAAACGCTGGTACCAATTCATAGAACGCAGAAAGGTCACTGTCTGGTATACGGCGCCAACAGCTATCCGAATGCTTATGAAGGCAGGAGACGAACTGCCCGGACAGTACGACCTCGATTCACTCCGATACATGTGCAGTGTGGGTGAACCATTGAATCCCGAAGCAGTGGTCTGGGGGCAAAAAATATTCGGAATGCCTTTTCATGACAACTGGTGGCAGACGGAAACAGGAGCCATCATGATCGCAAATTACCCGGTTCAAGACATTAAACCAGGGTCCATGGGTCGTCCTTTTCCTGGAATTGAAGCTGGAATTTTAGACGATGAATATAAAGAGCTTCCGCCCGGTGAAGAGGGGAACCTGGCGGTCAAGCCTGGCTGGCCTGCAATGTTTCGAACGTATTGGAGAAAGGAAGATTTGTACCAATCCCGTTTTAAGAATGGATGGTATATCACCGGGGACAAGGCAAAAAGAGATGAAGAAGGGTATTTCTGGTTCATGTGCCGTGCCGATGATGTCATAAACACAGCGGGTCATTTGGTGGGACCTTTTGAAGTGGAGTCAGTACTGATTGAACATCCGGCCGTGGCTGAAGCCGGTGTTATCGGTAAACCCGACAAGATCGCCATGGAAGTTGTGAAAGCTTTTGTATCCTTGAAAGAGGGATATGAACCCTCGGAAGAGTTACAACACGATATCCAAAAATATGTCATGAAACGCCTTTCCAGCGCTTCTGCCCCACGTGAGATTGAATTTATCGCCACTTTACCGAAAACCAGAAGCGGCAAGATCATGCGCCGCGTGCTCAAGGCCAAGGAACTCGGCCTCCCCCTGGGAGACACCTCAACCCTGGAAGATGATTGAGAAGGAGAACATATACAATGATACTGCCGCAAGATTTTTTTGACTTGGAGAATTTTAAACATAAGGAAATATTCATGGAAGATGCGCCTGTTTGGAGTGCACTTGATCGCTTAAAGGACTATCTTTCTTCCTTCTTTGTTGCATCGCAACCTTTATCGGAAATCAAAGGGCAAATCGAGTGTCCTCTGGTGATCTATCAAGGAGAAGTGAGAAAGGATATTGAGGTAAAACCATCGGGTTCCAAGGGGTCGGTCCAGGCCTATATGGATGGAAAATCCATCCAGGGAGCTTCTATTATTTTGCCCGGAGCCTATCTGTTCGATGACACAATACAAATCGGATCCGGAACGGTTATTGAGCCCGGTGCTTTGATCAAGGGACCTGTTGTTATCGGAGAGAACACCGAAGTTCGTCAGGGCGCTTACATCCGAGGGAACTGTCTCATCGGAAACGGATGCGTCGTGGGACACACGACGGAAATGAAGGGTTCCATCATGTTGGATGGAGCAAAGGCAGGCCATTTTGCCTATATCGGGGACAGTATTCTTGGGAATGATGTGAACCTGGGAGCAGGTACGAAACTGGCAAACCTGAAGATGATCAGCGGGACGATTTTTGTGAAATCAGGGAAGCAGCGGTACAATACTGAAAGGCGTAAACTTGGCGCCATTATGGGAGACCGAACAGAAACCGGATGCAATTCTGTAGCCTCCCCAGGAACCTTGTTGGGCAGACGCTGTATTGTTTATCCATGTGTAGCTGTTCCGGGTGGACACTATCCTGACAAGACCGTCGTTATGCCCTCAAAGGATTCACTGATGATCTCAGGCAATCGATGAACTGAGTGAACCGCATAGGTCGATATATATGAGCCTGGGATTCTTCAACTTTCAGCACTCCTGGATTCAGGATTCATAAAAGTGCGAAGACAATGAAAAGGAGAGACAAGAAAGCCATTGCTATGAGTACGGATACGCCCATGGGTGACAACATGGCCTTGGTTTTTGGCAGGGGTTCCGCTACGATATTTCCAAGAACTCTGGGGAAAAATTCTGCAAATATTTTTCCCATGACCGTAGCAATCCCCCCAAAGATGAAATGTACCACAGGGAGGCCGTATTGAACCGGCTTTCTATACAAAAACCAGTCGGTATCCAGATTAAGAGTCCTCTTCTCCGGCGGATAATATCCTGAGAATATGAGAAGACAAAAAGCCAAAACACCGAATAACAGTAACTGTAATTTCCCTATGACATGATCGAGTGTATACGGAACATAGTCTACGGGTTCGGGTAATATCTTGTACAAGACATCAGGATAGATACCGATAAAGATACTTAAAAAAGCGGCAATCGACATTGCAAGAAGCATATTGAACGGGGGCTCCTTTGTTCGTATGCCCGAATCTTCGGAAAAGAAGGTGAAGAAAGGTATCTTTATACTGGCATGATGCAGGACACCTACAGCGGAAAACTGTAATATAAACCACATGATAGGTAAATTCTCTTTAGCGGAAGCACTGATCGTCATTGATTCACTTATAAAACCACTGAAGAGAGGGAATCCCCCTATTGAAGCGGCACCCACTAAACACAAAATACAAGTAATGGGCATTGTCTTATACAATCCGCCCAGGTCTGTACAATTGCTCTTCCCTGTCATGTAAAGGACAGCTCCGGTTGCCATAAAGAGAAGTCCTTCGAACAAGATATTGCAAAAGGCATGAGAAACAGCACCATTTATGGCCAGTGCAGTACCCAGACCGATTCCGCAGACCATGAATCCCACTTGATTGAGAAGGCTGTATGCGAGCACTCTCCTTATATCATTGGAAATAACAGCATAGAATATGGGAAATGCCGTCATAATTGCTCCCAGCCATGCAAGGAGTTCAGTGCCTGGGAATGTCCGCGCCAAGATATATACACCGGTCTTTGTTGTGAAGACAGAGAGAAAGATAGCACCTTCAACCGTTGATTCTGGATATGCATCAGGAACCCAGAAATGGAGAGGAATGACGGCGGTATTTAAACAAAATCCGAATAATATTAAATAAGAGGCTGTTCCATTTAATCCGATGAATCCAAATTCAGGGGTTCCTGTTTCAGCCACATAGAGGACTATTCCCGCTAAGAGACTCAACCCTCCCACTGCATGAACCAGAAGATATCGAAAACCTGCATGAATCGATGCCCTTTTTCTCCTTGCCCAAATGAGCATGGTGGAGCTGATTGCCAGTACTTCCCAGAAGATATAGAGGCTGAATAGATCTCCTGAAAAAACAATCCCTAATGCACATCCGGAGTAAATAAGGGCAGCTAAATGTTGTACATTATCCTTCAGATGGAGGGAATAGAGTACCGCAAGGAAGGCCCAAATAATGAATATGTATCCAAACAACTTGCTGAGTTTATCAATCCTGCCAAGTATAAGATTGTAATCTAAGAAATTAAATGCCCAGTAGGTGCCTTCTGGTGTATTGAGAAGAATGATAAAGGCAAGAACAGGCAAAAACAGAATATATGAGGACCTTATCTTTCCTTTCAAAAGAGGAACAAAAAGCGCTCCTATGATGAATATCGCTGCTATTGGAACAGCTTTAATCATAGTAATCCTCTTTCCTTTCCACGACAAAACGTAAGACCTTAGCCGCAAAGACCAAGACAACACAGGCGACGAATCCGTATACTGCAAAAAACTCAGGGGCTGTTTCCCAGGGGAAATCACCATGTCTATGGATAACGAGGTCCACAGCAAGAAGTATCAAAAGAGCGATATAGAGGCTTAGTATGACTATTTTCCTGTTTCTCGGTTTATCAAAGAGAGTCAATTCTTTTTTTCTCTGCTTTTCCACCATACCCTCCAAATAGTTTACTCAAAACCAAACGCCTTGAGAAGAATCGTTCCCATATATAAAACTCCTAAAAGGGAAACGATATAAAAGACTATTTTGTATGCCGGTGTGCCTTCATGACCGAGTTCCATTTTCTCCTCAAAGTCAGTGAGCCAGGCAGTTATCTCACCATCATCTTGTGTATAAACTATTTCTTTCCCTTTTTCCTCTATTTTTCCCATCTTATCCTCCCATCACACTCTTCACAAAAATCTCTGCGAGATGGATAAACGGATACGGATAGAAGAACATGACCAAAGAGATCAGGGCTGTAAACATCAATGGTACAACCATATAAAGAGATGACTCATGGATATTCTGATCCCCCTTCACCATTTCGCTTTCCTCACCAAAAAAGGAAATGTATACCACAGGCATAAAATAACTCAAATTCAAAAGTGTGCTTGTGAAAAGAACAACCAATATGGGCCATTGATCGCCCTTTATGGAACCCAACGCGAGGAACCATTTACTGATGAATCCACCAAAAGGCGGTATTCCTGCAACAGACAAGGCTCCAAAGAGAAATGCAAGCATAGTGATCGGCATCTTTCTTCCTATGCCTCCTAACTGACTGATCTTTTTTATATGAGACCCACAAAGAATGGAGCCGGCACAGAGGAACAGGGTAATTTTACCAAATCCATGCATTACGATATGGAGTACCCCTCCAAGCATGCCCTGATATGAATGAATTCCGCCTGCAAGGATGATGTATGAAAGCTGACTTATTGTTGAGTAGGCCAGCATTGCCTTGATATCGTCTTGTTTTAAGGCAAAGAGCGAACCCACAATAATTGTGATTGACACAAAATAGATGAGAAATACATCCAGACTCAGAGTGTGGAGAAGGTCCACTCCAAAGGTATTAAAGTAAATCCTTAACTGGCAAAAGACGCCGGCCTTGACGACAGCCACTGCGTGGAGGAGAGCGCTGACAGGCGTAGGAGCAACCATAGCTCTGGGAAGCCATCCGCTGAAGGGCATAATCGCAGATTTTCCGATCCCAAAGAGATACAAGAGAAATATAATGGTAATCATTCCGTTTGATGCAGTGCCCTTGAGTATTCCCTGAGGAGAAAAATCCAATGTGCCTGCGCTAAAGTATGTGAATAGAATGGCGGGGAGAAAGAAAGCTACGGATGTGCCCAATAAAATACTCAAATACATTCTTCCCGAGGCCTTTGCTTCTGTGTCCTGATGATGGGTCACGAGGGGATAAGTACAGACCGTCAATAGTTCATAGAAGAGATAAAGTGTAAGCAGATTACTGGAAAACGCGACCCCCAGGGCAGAAGAGATGGCAACAGCAAAGAAGGCAAAGAATCTCGTTTGAGAATGCTCATTTAAAGATCGCATATAGCCGATAGAGTAGAAGGAGACAATGATCCACAGAAAGGAAGACAACAGAGCGAAGAAAATTCCAAAGGCGTCTACTTTAAAGGCGATATCCACTCCGGGATACACTTCGATTAATCTGCAAGCAACTGCATTCCCTCCATACATCACCTTTACCATAGAAGCAACCAGAAAGAAGGTCACAAGAGAAGCTGCAATCGTCCAAAATTCTCTGAAATTCGGCCATCTTCCAAACAAGACGATCAAAAGAGCACACAGTAATGGAGTACTGACCACAAGCAATGGTTGAATTGATTCTGTTATTTCCATACCCTTCTATATATCCACATTTTTACAGGTTGGGCGGAACCGCGTATTGGATGACACCGGAAACGATCTTTGCAGAAAAGATACCCACTAACAATATTGCAAGGGCGGTGATCCCTAAAGGAATAAGGATACTGGCGGGCGCCTCGTCTATCGTACTGTGTGAATGATGAGTCCCAACATGAACGTGAGGCACTCCGGATGATGATTCTTCCCCATAGTAGGCTATTTCCACAATTTTAAAGAACAGTATTGCATTGACGGCACTGCTCAAGATCAATGCTGTGAGAAAGGCCCAGTGATGGGCTTCGATGGCCCCCAGAATGAGATACCATTTGCTGAAGAAACCACATGTGGGCGGTACACCTATGAGTGAAAGGCCTACAACGGCAAACGCTGCCATGGAAAACGGCATTGTTTTAAAGTTGTTTTTCATTTGACTGATATGATGTCCGCCCCTTTTGTACACAACTGCCCCAGCCACAAGAAAAAGGCATGTTATCATCAAAGCATCATTCAATATGTGAAGAATGGCACCGGTTATTCCCATCTTGTTAGCCAATCCTATCCCGCCTAACATATATCCCATTTCTGCAATCAGGATATAGCAAAACATCCTCTTGAGATCTTTCTGTCCGAGAGCCATAATAATTCCATAAAGAATAGCCGCCACTGCAACCCAGCTGATGATGGAGTTTATTGGTACCATTTCCATAGTGAAATTCGGTTGGAAAACCGTATATATAATCCGTATCATCACATATACTGAAACCTTTGTCATTAAAGGTGCAACCAGAGCACTTGTTGCTGAAGGGGCATATGTATACGCATCGGGAAGCCAGGTGTGTAAGGGGAAGATGGCCATCTTTATGGCCAATCCGACCATGAAGAATATGAAAGCCACAAGGATCACTTTGGAATGATAGAGTTCAGGTAATATCTTGGATAGATCCGCCATATTCAGGGAACCGGTTGCCATGTAGAGATATCCTACACCCAAAAGATAAAAACACGCTCCTATGGTTCCCATCACTACATATCTGAAACTGGCGAATGACGCATGCTTTTCCCCGACTGCGATCAAAGCATAACCGGCCAGTGATGCTATCTCCAGGAACACATAGAGATTGAATATGTCCCCGGTTGCTACTATTCCCAAGAAACCGGTTACCTGAAGAAGAAACAGTGTATAGAAATATACTTCTTTTTGGGGGATCTCTTTTTCAATTGATCTTTTAGAGGATATGGCAACCAAAAGGCTTACAGAAGTCACTAAAACCAGGACAAATGAATTGAGATGATCTATTACATACTCTATTCCCCAGGGTGGACTCCAATTGCCGAAATGATAATGAATGACTCCGTGACACAAAACTCTTTCCAATGTAATAATGGAACATACGGATGAAAGGCAGAGAGCCGCTATCACCCATGGGTAGCAGAATTCTTTCTTTACCCATCCGAGTAAAGGGGTAATTACTGCAAAGATCAAAGGAAAGATTATGGTGAGGATAGGGGCCTGGTCTAACATTCTGTTCTACATTACCTTATCTGATCTTGTCCAGTATTTCGTCCTCTTCCAATGTACCGTATTTTCTGTAGATAAATATGACTACAGCAAGAGCGACTCCAAGGGTTGCAACCATGACCACTATTGCAGTGAGCATAAGCACATGAGGTAATGGATTAATATATGAAGCAACCTCAATGGCATGCTCCATACTGTCATGAGCATGCTCCAAAATAGGGAGAGTGCCCCCTTTTTTGGCGGCTATGGAGACAAACAGGAGAATGATTGCAGTCTGGAAGATATTCATGCCGATAATTTTTTTTATCAGGTTCTTCTTGCTTATCATAGCGTAGAAACCGATCATCATAAGTATGATGTACATCCAATAGTTGTACTTACTGACGATAATTTCAAACATCCTTTTTCTCATCTATTGCTGTGTATTTCGTAATGATCCGTAACGGATGATCACGGAATACCACAGAAAAGTTTAGAATGAACAAGAAGTTGTCAATTTTATTTTAACTTTCTCCTCAATATCAGGATACATGCCATTCCGGCTGAGAAGATTACCGTTGTCTCCCCCAGGGTATCATACCCCCGGTAATCGGCCAGAACCGAAGTGACCACATTCGGTGTAGCTGTCTCTTCAATTGACTTTGTAATGTATCGAGGAGAGACATGACGGCTGGCAGGTGATTCCGGATCAGACCAGTCAGGCATATCCAAGGTCCCATACAAAAGTAAAGCTCCTGTCAGCACCACCGTCAAGAGACTTAGGATTCTCAATCTTTCGACCTCCGTGTGGTTTTGCTCACGGCAACGATGAATAAGATGGTTCCTATTCCGGCACCCACTGACGCTTCAGTGAAGGCCACATCCACAGCACCCATCTCCGCCCATAAAAGACACATAAAGAAACTGTATGCCCCCAGGATTATAACGGAGCTTAAAAGATCCTTCACTGTTATTGCAGCTACCGCACATATAAGCACAAAGATAAGAAGCATAAAGTCGAATATCAGGATCATTCCTATTCCTCCTTTTTCATCCAGGGCTTGAGACCGCACTTCAATCCTGCTCTGGAGATTGCATGAGTCGCGGTTGGTTGCGCCCAAGACATGAATATGGCGATGATGATGATCTTAACACTGGTCAATGAGAAGCCTTCATGGAGGCTTATGCCTATCAAGCATAGGAGTACTGCCAAAGTATCACCTTTACCCGTGGCATGCAATCTTGTGAAAAAATCGGGAAAGCGAAGGAGTCCGAGGGTGGCCGTTATAAAGAAGAAGAGGCCGCCAACCATAAACAAGACGGAAAACGGTATTGTTATGCTCATTGTTCTTGCCCTTCCATCTCCAGATATTTGGCAGCTGCCAGACAGCCAACAAAATTGAGGAATGCATATACCATACTGATATCCACAAACATCTCCACTCGATCGTAGATGATTCCCATTATGAGAAGGATGATTAATGTTTTAGTACCTATGGCTGAAATTGCCGCAATTCTATTAAAGACGCCTGGACCGAATACAACCCGATACAGAACAAAGAAGGTTAAAATACATAAGCCGGTGCCTATACTCAAAAAAAATCCGTTCATATCTGACTCCCAGAATTCGTAAATGAGTCAAGGCGAAAATGGTTGCAATGAAAAGAACCATTCAATCCCTTTGCGAAATCTGAATTCTTAGAGTTGTGTGAAAAAAACTTCCAATTTTGGCATTCCATCTTCAGACCCTCTTTTATGCTTCTCAATCATACAATCCTCAAAATATGCACTCCTCTTCCTTCGGTTTTCTCAATCGAAGGAAACAAATCTGCCCTGCATATAGGTTGCTTTTGCGATGATTCTCAATAGTATGCATCCATACATATGATATTTTCCAAAGACAAGAAAGACGAAGATTTCAATCGCATGATATTCAGGGTATTCTAAGGATTAAAATCTGAGTCTGACGGAGAGATTCTGAAAAGAGCCATTTTTAGATGGACACGAAACAGTCATTCACTCATGTCCTCATCGTCTTCCGGCAAAGCACCACCAGAAGAAATATTTAAAAAGATAGAGAACATAACACCCATAACAGCAATTCCTACCCCGATTTCCACTCCTAAAATGCCGAGAGATCGTGCTTGTGCAGGAATCACATGAAAAATTTTGGAAAGTGTGCCGTAATCCAGATAATTTCCCAAAAGAATAAGGCATAACAACCCTATTCCGACATAGATAAATAGCCCGAGGCTGCTGAGGATTGCCACACCCCTTTCTGTGATTTTCTTTTTTGTTTCTTCAAGCCCGTGAGTTAAGACTAGAAGTACAAAGCTGGCGCTAAGGATTACACCTCCCTGAAATCCCCCTCCCGGGCTATGATGACCATGTACGATCACATAAAGAGCATAAATCTGAATAAACGGTATGATAATACGTGCAATGGTTCTGACAATCACGTCATCGGAAATCCTGATCATTGCTTATGTTCTCCTTTAAACGATACAGTACGCCTTTCTTTCAACATTTGATATTGTATATACATCCTATGTTTTCATATATTATCTGTTGAGTGAGCGGTTGTGCTTCCAAAACGTGAAGAGGATGCACTCATATATGATTGGATGCTATTGAATTTCACCATATATATGGGCCACATCCAGGGCATCCTGTACATACATATGATCTGCTTCCATGAAGATATGGGCCACCCTGTCCTCCATCTCACCGGTATTCAGGTCTTGTGCCATTCTCTTGTCTAAAGCATGAACATAAAACTCTCCATCTCTGATATCCATGGTGATTGTTCCTGGAGTAAGGGTAATGGAATGAGCCAAAATGACCCATGAGATGTCAGTTTCCAGCTTTGTTTTGAACTTCACAATTCCCGGATCAATGGATGGTTTTGGGCTTAAAGTCAAATAAGCCACATAGATGTTGGCCTTAAAAATCTGATAAATATGCCATGGAATATAGGCCAAAAACCTCACCATCACCAGCCAATGATCCCCTATCCGTATATTGGCAAAAAGAAGATCAAAGGACATTCGGGCCACCAAAAGGCTGCAAAATGCCCCAAATGCGAGATGAAACCCATCAAAACGTCCCGATAAGACGACCCAAAATACAAATAAGAGAACGGATGTGACAATAAAGTTCTGCGTTCTGTGTCTGGTCTCGTAAGTGCTTCTGAAGATGGTGTGAACACGCTTGTTATGGATGTGTCTCATCTCTGCTGTGAAGTCCACTGCTGCATCCAGTATTCCAGTTGCTTGTTCTCTGGCTTCTTCCATCATTTTGAAAGCATTGTCGGTTGCTTTGATTAATAAGGTCACTTCCATTTGGGTCCTCGTTTCATCAGTGCATGCTGTATCAATGAGTCACAGCATGATTCAAAGAAGTTCGTTGAACTAAGGAACTATCAAGGTAGGCACATGTGCTTTTCGCACTACATGGTAAGCAGTTTTCGATGAAAAAAACTCAGACATGGCGTTTTTACGTCTGGTTCCCATGATAATGCACGTCGCTTTATAATCCCTGGCAGCCGCAATTATCTCTTCCGAGATTTCACCGGCATAGATATGATATTCTGCATCTATTTTATTGTTTAAACATGTGGTGCGGGTGTCCGAAAGCTTCTTGTTCAGCTTCCTCATATCTCTCGCAGTCAATTTTTTCCTTATAATATGAACAATCTCAAGTTCTCCTATGATTCCTTTGAGCTTTAAAAGAAAGTCGAAAGCCTTTTCAGAT
>JAXHSZ010000359.1:0-15078 GCA_034190725.1 Thermodesulfobacteriota bacterium | reverse complement strand
GATTAGTAAGGTCTATCATGCCAATCTCCTTTCTATTCAGAGTTTACTAATTGTACACTGAAGAAAGGCTGATGGCAAGAAAAAAACAATGATTAGGTGACATCGCCGTTTTTCTATTGTGTGAGAAATTAATTCATCGACAACAGACCACTCTATGTCGAGACTTTTGGCCATGGCCCCGATAGCCGCGGTGTTTCTCATGATAGATATCCCTTTTATCTCCTTAACGATGCTGGTAAAGGGAATACCTATTCCTTTGGCCTCCACCTTATCGGGATCATAAAGAATAGCACCGCCGGATTTAAGATCGTCTTTGTGTTTTTCTACAGTTTCCTGATTCAAGGCAACGATTATATCCAGCTTTTTTTGTGAACGCTGATTTTTTTATCCGACCCACTGATAACATTGAAGTTATGGCCGCCTTTCACCAGTGAGGGGTACTCATCATAGAGAAAAAAACGGTATCCCAACCGGTTTAAAAGCCCGGCTATTGTAAGCCCGGCCTCTTTGATGCCGTCTCCTGTCTTTCCGCCGACTAAAATAGATATTTCTTTCAAAACAGATCTCCTTCCGTGCAGTTTTTCTTCTTCCGTCACACCCAAGTAGCAATGACTCAAGGGCTTCAGTTTGTGCCCGGTTCATAAACCAGAGGATTGCCGGTAGGGATTTTCACCTCACGGAATATCTCTATACCCGGATGCTATCCAGATGTTTTGCGAGGGCGCAAAGGCTGTTCCCATGGGTGGAAAAGAGATCCCTTTTGCCATCTTTAAGCTCCGGCTCAATCGTCTGATGCCGGCAAGAAATAACCGCTAGAGGCTGTCTTTGAGGGACTCGGTGCAGGGCAGTTCCTCTTCTTTCAGATGAGCGTACCGGGGATCGTATCGGAGGTGGCGTTCATCACCATGATCTGGAAGGCCCTTGATCTCAGGTCTTTTTTACATCCTGGATGAGTCGCTGTACAACATCTGCATTCAATAGGGTCGATGTATCACCCATATCGGATACGTCACCGGTGGAAATCTTCCGCATGAGGCGGCGCATGATTTTGCCGCTGCGTGTCTTCGGCAAGGCATCAGCCCATTGGATCTGCTCTGGCGTAGCGATCGGACCGATAAGCCGGCGTACCTGCTGTATGAGCTCTGTCCGGAGAGCATCGCTTGGGATCTGATCATGCTCCAGGATGACGAAGGCATAAATCGCCTCGCCCTTGATATCATGGGGGAATCCCACTACGGCAGCCTCCGCCACAGCCGGGTGGGCCTCCAGGGCACTTTCTACCTCGGCCGTGCCCAAGCGGTGACCGCTTATATTGATCACATCATCCACCCGGCCGGTAATCCAGTAATAACCGTCCTCATCACGTCGCGCCCCATCGCCGGTGAAGTAGTAGCCGGGATGCTCAGAGAAGTACGTCTTTTGAAAGCGGGCCGGATCATTATAGATGGTGCGAGCTATACCCGGCCAGGGACTCTTGATACAGAGATAACCTTCCCCTATCCCGTCTACTTCAGTCCCTTGCTCGTTAAGAAGGCATGGCTGTATCCCGAAGAGAGGAACAGTAGCGGCACCGGGCTTAAGGTCAATCGCCCCGGGAAGTGGGCTAATCAAGATGCCACCTGTTTCGGTCTGCCACCAGGTATCCACGATGGGGCATCGCCCCTGGCCCACAATCTCGTAATACCAGTGCCAGGCATTGGGATTGATCGGTTCCCCGACAGAGCCTAGAAGTCGAAGGCTGCTCACATCGCGCCTCCGGACCAACTCATCTCCTTCTTTACGGAGAGCCCGGATGGCAGTAGGCGCGGTGTAAAAAATGCTGATGCGATATTTTTCCACCACATCCCAAAAGCGGTCATAGGCGGGATAGCTCGGAACTCCCTCAAACATGATGCTGCTCGCACCTGCACAGAGCGGTCCGTAGACAAGATAGCTGTGGCCGGTGACCCAACCTATATCAGCCGTGCACCAATAGGTGTCTTCATCTTTGTAATCGAATACGTCCAAAAAAGTGCTTGTAGCATAAAGGAGATACCCCCCTGTTGTATGGACTAGACCCTTGGGTTTACCCGTACTCCCTGAGGTATAGAGAATGAAAAGCGGATCTTCGGCGTCCATCCATTCCGGAGCGCAGAAAGGCTTGAGATACGGAGCCTGCATTTCCCGATGGTACCAGAGGTCGCGGCCCGGCTTCATGGGAACCTCCCAGCGGGTACGGCGGACTACGAGTACCTTCTCTACTGAGGGGCAGCGCTCCAAAGCCTCATCGGCATTATGCTTGAGAGTCACTACCTGCCCTGATCGGAACCCGCCATCACTGGTGATAAGAAGCCGAGCCTGGCAGTCCTGAATGCGGTTGGCAAGAGACTCTGCGCTGAATCCGCCAAAGATCACGCTGTGGATAGCCCCGACACGTACGCATGCAAGCATAGCGATGACCAGATGCGGAATCATGGGAAGGTAAAGTGTCACCCGGTCCCCTTTGTGCACTCCCAGCTTCTTTAGCACCTGGGCCAGCTTATTCACTTCGTAAAAGAGATCCTGATAGGTAAAAGTGCGGCTATCGCCAATCCGTTCCCCCTCGAAGATAATAGCGGCCTTGTTGCGCCGCCAGGTTTGAACATGCCGGTCCAAGCAATTATAGGAGACATTTAACTTGCCTCCCTGAAACCAGGCAACGCGGCTCCGGTTAAAATCACCTTCCAGGGTCTTCTCCCACGGGGTATACCAGGACAAAAGCTCCATTGCTTTCTCCGACCAGAACCCTTCTGGATCCTGGATGGAACGTGTGTAGAGACGATCAAATGCCTCACGTCCAGAGATCCGTGCATTGCGCCGAAAAGCTTCCGACACAGGATATCGCTCCTTTATTTTATTCATCTCCTGGCGCATCATTTCCTCCTTCCTTATTCAACAATAGGTCCAACCATGGGAACCATCTCATCGGGTGCAACCGCCCGGATGGCCCGGCCATGTATGATTTGAAGCGTGTCCAGAAAAGACCGGTGTTGAACCAATACACGGCTCTCGTAGTGCGTCACCAGTTCCTCCATTCTCGTAATCAGCTGCAGGTAGCGCTCATCACTGAGGGCCTCTGCGACTCTGGCCAAGTTCGGAGCAAGTGCTTCAGAGAGTAACTGAGGTCCGGAGCCGACCATGAGATTCCACCCAGCAATTACCTTAAGTCCGATAGCCTCCATTTGCGGAAGGTGCACTTCCCTTATAAAGCGATCACATGCCTCCTGTTGCCTGGGCTGGATATCCCATAACTGGACGTACTTGACTCCCTCGGGAGAGGGCATCTGCCCATGGTACCTGGTCACCCACCCGGTGGGCTCAAGCACTCGGCTGGCATAATGGGTAACCAGGTTCATAAAACGACCGAGCATTTCATGGAGCCTTTCGTCATGTAGTGCCTTTTCCACCTGATTGAACGATTCGGCCAGGCTCTCAACCAGGATATGAGGTCCCCCTCCCACTAGGGTGTACCATCCTGAAACCACTTCCAGTCCAAGGGCTTTCATGCCGGGCTGGAACTCTCCGGTAATAAATGTGGCATACTCCTGCTTTCTTCCCGCAATGGGATCCCAAGTTTGCACAAACCTGATCGGTTCCATTTCTTCCTCCTATCTGGCTCCATTGGATTCGAAAAAATTACGACCTGTGCAGTTACCCAATCATAGTGCCGATGCAATATGATTTGAATAATCTTCTCATCTCGGCTTGATTCATTTTGAATATTCTAAGTCCACTACGATAAATTGCAGATAACTCGGTCGCAGGCCCTCTCAAACAAATCAGCAATTTTCTGCTCCGCTCACTAAGAATCTTTCGTAAATTGAATTAAGAATGTTCATCAAAAATCATCCAAATCATATTTATTTCAACCAACTGCACAGATTGAATTATTTGTTTCATTTATCCACGCAAGCTTTTATGAATACTGCCGTCCGGCAGCATCCAAACCGGGTGATACACACCGTTTTCCTCTTTCTGATAACGAATACAGTCTTCCCAATCACCTTTACAGTATAATTCAATCCATTTTCTTTCCAACTGTCCCCGGTTAAAATAGCGTTTCATCGGGCACATTGAATACCATTTACAGTCATGGGAAAAGACCTGCAATTTATGATATTTTCTAACAGTTTCCTCCTTATAAGATGGATTGTAAAGCAGAGAAGATGGGTGTGGCAATGGAAATATCTTTTGCTTGTGAGAAAAAATGAGTCTGCCATAAAATGCACGGTAATCTGCCCGCCCCGCCGGAGGATTTGCATCATACTTTGCCCCAATATATCGTGTTGCATAGTAACCTAATGAGACAATAAATTGAGCTGACAAAAGAGCTATCTCCTTATTGAGAAAATGGCTGCACGTCGCTATCTCATCCTGTTTGGGTCTCCTGTTCTTTGGCAATATACACTTGATCAGATTTGTCATATAAATCGAATCTCTGCTGATGGAGAAAGTATGTAAGAGTTCATTTAATATCCGGCCTGAAGGCCCGATAAACATTTTATCTTCTCTGTACTCATTTTCCCCAGGTGAGAGAGCTATAAGCATCAGACGGGCATTTAAATTTCCTTCACCGCAAATTGCATTCCGTCTTGTCTGTGATAACCAGCATTTAATGCAGTTTCTTATCCGGTTATTTAATTTATTCATTATTTTTTGCTTTTGATTCATCATTAAAGGAAAATATGAAATTTTTCATTTGTCACTTTACACTTTTTCACCTGCACTCACCATGTTTTTTGACTTGTGCAGTGAAGCAGGGCTGCGGTAAGCGCCGGTTGCTTGCTTTGTTTGCTTCTTTACGCAAGAGCCCGGCAAGCATAGGAATAGACATAAAAGGTTACAATCCCGTTATAGATACAGAATGGTAGGAGCATTTAGTTCATAAGAAACAAACGAAGCAAGTAGCCTGCAAGCAGTGAGCTTGGCTAACCGCACAGGTCGGTTTTTTTCGTTTTTTATTATCAGCAGATCTCATGGAACAATGACATGAATGTCTTCTTCGTCCAAGACAAGCAGGTCGGCATTGATGAGAATTGTGGTTTCTGAAAAACTTGTTTACCTTTTTTTGTATAAGCGCGGATCGATATTTCCCTGTCCTCCGCAATCCGGTGTATAACAAGTAACATTTATGAAATTACACTTCTCGCCACATTCCGGGCAGACATCAGGCGGTTTTGCAGCCGTAATCGTAAATCCGCACGTATCGCATTTCAAGTACATCAGACTACATTGAGGGCACATATCTCCTCTGAAACTGCCATCTGCAGTGTATCCACAATGAGCACATGTCCAATTATCGCTTTTCATTTATTTCACCTCCTCTTAAATTACAATTGTATTTTTCGCAATTATCCTCATATTCAGGAACGAGTCTTCATCGCTTTACTCTCAGCCCAATAGTAAACAACCCCATTTTTGAAGTCAGAGCGGATTTGGTTGGTCCGGATCAATTTACCGAGATATTTCGATACTTCATTAAGGTGCATATCAAATATATTCGCAATATCTCCCGCTGTGCATGGACGGCGACGCAACATAGAAAGAATTGTATCATGGTTGGCCTGTATGCTTTTTGCATGGGTCGTATTGAACTCCGCAATGATCTCTGCAGTTGGATGAAACAAATGAGTGAGGGCTTCCATGCGTTTTTTGGAAAGGGCCACCACAAAATCCTCAGAAGGTGGGCGCACCGCTGTATTGAGCTGGATCCGGTCAGGACCTATTTCCTTTGCAAGGGCGGCAATCTTTCGGACATCCGAAGGGGTTGAGTTTATCCCATTCACCACAAAGACTTCCATCCATAGCTGCCCGCTGAACTGTGAACGTAAAGCTTTTTGTCCTTGAATTAAATGATCAAAAAGCATTTGTGGATGTGGACGGTTCACCTGTTCATAGGATGCCTGGTCCCAGGCGCTCAGAGATACTTTCACTATATCTGCATAAGCGGCGGCGGCTCGCACTTCCGGCATGTGGAACATTGTTCCGTTTGAGAGGAGCACAGCAGGAATTTGGCTGTTTGCATGTACAAACTCAAGCACTTCTCCAAAGCGGGAATGAAGCGTCGGTTCTCCGGAGCCCGAGAGGGTGATATAGTCTGCATTACGATTCACTCTCAGCCAGTCTTTGAGTTCGTCAAGGACATCGACTGTCAGGACAAATTCTTCGCGTTCAACTGTTTTGTTCGTGGTTCGTCCTAACTGGCAGAAAATGCAATCCAGGGTGCATGTTTTGTAAGGAGTCAAATCGACGCCCAGTGAACGCCCAAACCGCCGTGACGGCACGGGACCGAACAGGTGACAGTACTTTTTTTTCATGATTTTTTCAGAACCTCTATTTATGGGCAACAATTCTGCCGATTTTTTCGACCTGTGCGGTTAATCAAGGTTGCGGTAAGCGGCTAGCCGCACAGATAGAATGGTTTCCATCCCGTGAATTCTCACACTGCAATAGACGTTGAGTATTCAGATAGTTCACAGGCAGTGAATTTCGTGCTTTATTGTATGAATCCGTTTTGAGTCCATATGCCCCCATCTTAGTGAAGGGCAGGATATCGCTCCCTTTAACAGAATCAGAGGTTTTACCATTTATCTCATCATGGTGAGGCGTTTTACCCCCTTGATTTGCCTGAAATTTGCTCCCTGGCTTATACATGTTAAAGCCGGTTGAGAGTCCTCCACTCTTGTGCCTGATATGGCATGTATACCATAGTCAAACAGGATTGAGGAGAGTGGGACTGTACCTCCCAATACAATAACATAGGCCCTGGGAGTACAGAGATCAAGCAGGTGTTCTATTGTATGGTTCGTTAAAGCAGTACCTGTTATGGCCACAATATCGGCCTGAGGAATCAGTGTGTCTGCCTCAGCTTCACTGAAATCGCCCTCCTTTGGATTTTTCTCAACAACCCAGAGTTTTTTTGCAGTATCACGCAATCTGGAAATGAAAGGAAAGTGACCCACAATGGCTACTGCTTTTCCCTTTCCCCTTTCCTGGATGAGGTCTGCGGCATTGATTTCAATACAGGAATTTTCATCTATTTCCAGAAGGGAATTGATGGTTGCCATACCAATAGCCGCTTCAAGTATCTTCTGTGAATAGGCCATCTTGGCCAGCTCTCGCGGATTTTTCTGTAACAGGAAGCCGGGTTCCTTTACCATCGGTGGTTCCTGGCGGATAGCATCACGTGGAAGGGTAGCAGCCAGTCCGCAGTTTCTGGTCAAGACACCGGTATAAAACACACCCTGGCGTATATCTTTCACTGCAGTATTGAAGTTCAATATCGACATTAAATCATCAAGGATACTCATATGCCCTCCAATTTCAATAATACTGAATCCTGCGCCCTAAGCCTGGCGTGAGGAAGTACGGATTCTCATCCTCAAACATTTTAAATTTTTAAACAGAATACCCTGAATACATGTTTCCCAAAATTTGCTATTTCGTTCATAAAAACTCCCCTGTGAGCTACAGCATAAGTCCATTTCCCGAAGTTATTGAGAAGTTTCAATCAAACTCAAAAGATGTTCCCGCAGAACAGGGGAAACACTTCTCAGGAAAAGCCTTCCAGAGTTCAGACGTTGCCGCCCTTCCTGTGCAATGGGCTGGGCCCAACAGATCCGGGTTTATGTGGACCAAGTATTCAATTGTTTTATCCATTCGCTCACGTGAGGCGGATATAAGATGCATCCCGCCCATTACAGCATGAATTGGTTTTCCATGGGTGAGTTGCCGGATGTAGAGAAGGGTGTTTATTACACCTGCATGGGCACAGCCGAGAAGAACGATAATTCCCCTGGAAGTCTCAAAAAACAGGGCTTGATCATCCCTGAATGGGTCGGATCGTTTACATCCCTCATCAAGGAAAAAAGGTCCGCCGGTGTCTTCAAACTCCGTTACGCGTGGTATTTCACCGGTAACAAAAAGGCAATCTGCGATTTGTGTAGGCATGTTCGTGAAAATTAAATCACCTGCAAGTTCTCGGATAGATTTTTCGTTTATGGATGGAATACCTATGGCCCGACTCTTTCCGTATTCATTGCAGGCGAACTTCCGTTGAAACATTACCTGGTGGGAATATACTTTCAGATTGGAGCACAACTGCAAAAGGGTTTTTAGTCCGCCGGTGTGGTCGTAGTGTCCATGACTGAGAACAACGGATTCTGCTTGTTCCAAAGAAATCCCAAGCATGCGCGCATTATTCAGCAGAGCACCACCCTGTCCGGTATCGAAAATGATTTTTGTGTGCCCGATCTCTAACCAGAAGCACATTCCATGCTCGGGAATCATGTCATCTCTACTGACCGTATTTTCAACCACTACAACTACTTTTCCTTCTCGCCTCATTTGTAATTACTCTTCCCTCCGTTCTTCTCAGGGTTTTTTGTCTGTCTCTCGGCCCTTCTTGCTCCGTATCACCACAAAAGATCCTTCACCATAGCCGGGTTTGACAGGTTCATTTTTCGTAATCTCAGTCAAAGTTTTGAAGATCGTCTGATTAAAGGTCAAATCTGTAAACCCTGAACTATCTATAATTTCCACAAGTTCTTCAGTAGAAAAAAATGTTGCCTCTTTGTAGAATACATTCTCGTCCTGATGGTCTAAATAGATTTTCCCAATTGTGCTGTTTCGATCAATAAAACCGACAATAAGAAACCCTCCATCAGAGAGAACCCGATAAGCTTCCAGCAATGCTTTATTAATATCATCCACAAAACAGACTGTGGTGATCATCAAAACAAAATCAAACAGGGAATCATCAAAAGGGAGATCCTCAGCCATTCCACCCAGGACTTTTATTCCTCGTTTTCCGGCAATTTCTCTCATGTGCTTTGAAGGGTCCACACCGATTTTAATTCCCAACGGTTCCGCAAATCGACCCGAACCCACACCGATTTCCATGCCGTGTCCTCCGGCGGGTATCATGGCTTTAACAGCTCTTAATTCCGCTTCATAGACCCACGGATTTTTCTCAAACCACTCATCGTATTGATTCGCATATTGTTCAAATGGGGATATTTTTAACAAATTTAGACTCTTTTACTGAATTTTAATTTTCCCGGTCATTAATATTTGAGGGCAAGATTATAGCCTGCATGGACAGCAGTGAAGACATCTTTAACTTCCATGGCGTCTCCGATGATTTCCATTTTTGGGACAGCGTTTTTGATATCTTCATCGGGCCCTGGTGCCGAGAGCATACCGGAAGCCAGGATGACGGTCTGGAAAGGTTCCAATGAAATTTTCGATCCATCTTTTTCCACCTCAACACTTTCGGAATTGAACTCCTTCACCGTTGTGTGAGGCATCAGGGTCACGTTATCCATTTGGTCAATTCTCATCAGAGCCAGTTTCTTGGTAATCATCTCCATCATGCTCCCTATGGGATCGGTCCGCTTTGTGGCAGTCACATCATAACCCGCCTTGCCTAATTTTTCAGCGATCTCAATCCCCGCTCTGCCGGCTCCGATGACCAGAACCCTCGGTCCTTTTACTTCCTTTTCACCCTGGAAATACTCCATACTTGTCATGACATACTGATTCTCAAGCCCTTTGATTTCAGGGATATTTTGAACTGCTCCGGTGGCCCACACCAAAAGATCAGGCTGAGTCTCCCTTACCAGAGCCATATCCACGGCCCTGTTCATACGGAGAGAAGTTCCGCTTGCTTTTACAGATCGTTCAATGGCGTTCAGCCCGTCTTTCATTTTTTCCTTTCCAGGGGCCTGCCATGCGATGGCGAATTGCCCTCCAAGATGATCGGTCTTCTCGGCGAGCGTAACGTGATGACAACGCCTTGACAAATAAAGGGCGGCACACATACCTGCGGGGCCTCCTCCGGCGATCAGTACCTTCATGGGGCTTTGTGAGGGTTCTAATGAAGGCAGACCAACGGCCGGATTCAAGTTGCACCCCAGAGGTTCTCCGCTTTTCATGCGATGGAGACATCCCTGGAGACAGTATCCACAGTACATGATGTCATTATCCGCTCCCTTTTCCCATTTTTCTATCAAATCAGGATCTGCTATAAGGGGCCTTCCCAGGGCCACAAGATCAGCCAGCCCCCCATCGAGGACCTTGATACACTTGTCCTTTCTCCCCATCCTGCCTGCAACAATCAGGGGAATTGTAATGTGCTCACGTACCCAGGCTAAGGCATCCATCTGAGGCTTATCCGGGAGACTGGTATGATGAAAATACCATGGGGGACTGAAGCAGGCATTTCCCATGCCCACGTGGATTGCGTTGATTCCACTTTCTTCCGCCAGTTTCAGAAGGGGGAGAAGATCTTCCTGACTGATACCACGCTCAGGAGACATCTCATTGCCTGAAATCCTCAGAATAAGTGGCATTTCAGGGGCTTCTTGTTTCACGCGTGAGAGGACCTCTTTTGCGAAGAGCAGCTTATCCTGCCCAAAGCGATCTTTCCTGTTATTCAGTTTACTGTTCAGGAATTGTGAGATGAGATAACCGTGCCCTCCCTGTATTTCGATTGCATCAAATCCGGCCTCTCCGGCCTTTTGGGCAGCCGACGTATAGCCGGAAAGAATCAACTGGATCTCTTGCTCGGTGAGGACCTCTGAAACATTGCCATCCCTGGCGACGCAAGTCATAACGGACGGCGCCTTGGGTTGACTGCCGATTATCTTAGGATTGGCAGCAGCGCCTCCATGATTCAGGTGAAGGCAGGCGAGGCGACCCTCTTTATGTATGACATCGGCAATCTTCCTCAGTTCTGTAGCACTCTCAGGAAGATGGACGCAAGGTTGTCTTGGGTGCTCCCTCCCATGTGCAGTAACCGAAACAGGCTCGATAATAACCAATCCGGGGCCGCTTCTCGCAATCTGTTGGTAGAAAGTCAACTGACGATCTGTCACGGTGCCGTCCGGACTGCCGGACCCGAGCTTTATCGGGGGAAACACAAACCGGTTCACAAGTTTCAGATTACCCAAAGTAAACTCATTAAACATTCTTTCCATCATGAGCCTCTCTTTCTGCAAATGTTTTTTGATAAATCAGGTTTTCAAGTTCATCGTTCACAATCGATCGCATTGCCTTTTCATATTTGAACCTTTTCATGTTTGACGGGAAAGACAATCAAGGCGGACACTCATATTCCAAAATCTCTTTCAGGGAAAACCTTCCAGCTTTATTGCATCCTTTTTCATCCAGATTCTGTATAACTCTTCACCCCCCTCCTCAAAGCATTTGAATCCTGTGGAATCGATCTTTTCTACGATAACTTCCCCCAACTCTTCGCATTGCTCTAACCAGTTTTTAAAATGTTGTCCCCCGCCGAAATAGACTTTTGTCCACCTGCTGCCTTCTTCATCGATCCGCTCTTTAATAAGTTCCTCTTCAGCCATTCGCTCTCGAACTGTTTTTATAGGATCTTCCTGTTCGACTGACATCCTCGCCCTCCCTTTCTGAGATCTTTCATATGAATTTTTAAACTTTATACCTTCAGAACTTTGCTACCACCGGCTGAAAGCCAGTGGGTTATCTTTACGACTGAAGCAGCTTGAAGTTTTTAGAGTAGGCACGAGACAATATTGCCTACCATCCTGTTCCTTCGTGTCAATGAAAGAACAGAATCGCAATACATGTATGATAAAGATCTTGTTCCGTGCTCATTGTCAATAAAGCACCCATAATATCCTGTCTCCCGACTCCTGAATTCTGACTTCTCCTGCGCCGGTATAAAGTCACTTGCTAAAGCTTTTCACCTCAAAGGCGAATATTTTAAACTTAATAAATGAAAAAACAAACGAATCAAGTAGCTGGCAAGCGGTGTACTTGGTTAACCGCACAGGTGGAAATTTATTCCCGAGTCATGGCCGTCCCGCACTGAGGGCATTGCTTCTCATAACAGGGGACCCCCAGTTGATGAGCTGCTCTTTCACCACAGTTGGGGCAGATACAATAACCTCCCGGGCCTGCTACAAAACCACCACCGCGGCCGCGACCACCACCTCTACCTAGACCTCTCCCTGTTCCCGGCCCCTGACCTCTTGGCCCTGTTCCATCTTTTCTTGGCATTTTACGTACCCTCCTTTTCTATTATGGTTTAATGGAAAAATCTTGGTTACTTCAGATATCAAAATGTTGAGTGAGATTTTCCCATATGTTTTTGACCGCCTTACAACCTTCAGAACGTCCGTCAAATTCCACAATGGTTTTTCCCTGAACCATTGCCCTAGTAAAAGCAGTATCAAAGGGGACTCGACCAATCACACCTACGTTTCTTTCTCTTGCAAATGCCTCAATAGCTTCCCCTTCGCCTGGATTGAGATCGAATTTATTAACACACATCATGGCAGGAATCTTGAAAAATGCGGCCAACTTGGCTACGCGCTCCATATCGTGTCTGCCGGAAACTGTCGGTTCGGCTACGATGAGAACGGCTGTAGCCCCTCCGATGGATGCGATGACCGGGCAACCTATGCCAGGAGGCCCATCTGTAAGAAGTAAATCCAGATTTTTTTCTTCAGCAAGTTTTTTGCCTTCCTGCCGGATAAGGGTTACCAGCTTACCGGAATTATCTTCCGCAATGTCAAGTCTGGCATGGGCCATGGGGCCGAAACGGGTCTCAGAAAGATACCACTCCCCACATGTATTCAAGGGAAAATCAATGGCTTTTTCAGGGCAAAAATAGCAACAGACACCACAGCCTTCACATTCAATGGAGTCCACAACAAAATTTTCGCTAATGGCATCCCACCTACACAAATCCCGGCACAGGCCACACTGGGTGCATTCGTCCTGATTAATGATTGCTGTATGCCCGGATTCAAAATCATGGCGTTCCTTAATCTCAGGATCCATGATCAGGTGAAGGTCAGCCGCATCCACATCCGCATCACAGAGAACTTTCTCTTCAGCCAGTGAGGCAAATGCTGCAATAATACTGGTCTTTCCAGTCCCACCCTTGCCACTTATGATAACTATCTCTTTCATTAACATTACTCCTTTTCAGCCTGTGATTTCCTCAATATGATGATATAATTCCACAAATTTCGCTTTCCATTCAGGCAGCACTTCCACGACCATATCTCCCCTTGAGTAAGTCTCTGCAATCCGACGATCAAAGGGGATTTCCATTAAAACGGGCACATCCTCTTCTTGGGCATATTTCTTTACCTGATCATCGCCAATGTCTGACCGGTTGATGAGCAGTCCACACGGGATCCCCAAGATTTTGACTGCCCCGACCGCTAACTTCAGGTCATGCAGGCCGAACGGCGTTGGTTCTGTGACCAACAAAACAAAATCTGCACCCTTCATGGAGGCGATCACAGGACAGGAGGTTCCAGGAGGGGCATCAATAATTGTCAATATGTCGGGCCGGGTGTATTCACGCACCTTTTTGATCAGAGGAGGTGACATGGCCTCACCCACCCGCAGTCTTCCATGTATGAACTCCAGTCTATTTCTGCGACCCCTCTCGATCACACCCAGTTCCCGGTCTGTCTCAGTGATGGCCTTCTCAGGGCAGACCAGCAAACAGCCCCCGCAACTATGGCAGAGTTCATGAAACGGCAAGACCGTCTCACCGAGTACGACAATGGCATGGAACTGGCATATTTCACCGCACTTTCCACAGAGTGTGCATTTTTTCATATCTACATCGGGGACTGGCGTAAATATCGTCTTAGTCTCTGCAATGGTAGGATGCATAAAAAGATGAGCATTCGGTTCTTCTACATCACAGTCCAGAACCTGAACGTCTGATTCAAGAGAAAAAGCTAAATTCGTTGCAACAGTCGTCTTTCCTGTTCCCCCTTTTCCACTTGCAATACTGATGATCATTTCCAACTCCTTTTCAATTGATGTCTCTTTAAAACAGCATCAACTTCAATGATAAAAATAATACATCATGAGTTCAACCAGCTTGCGTCATTCTTTTTTCGTTACGATCCCCAGATTGATCTTTTACTTTCGTAAGCCTGACAATCTCATCCACCATTTTGTTGAATTCCCGTGTGATCAGGAGTTCATTATTATCAAATAGACTTGTATCTCCCTCGTCCCCTTTCTTCACCAGCTCGGGCTCGAACGGCAATGTAGCCAGAAGTTTCAAATTCTCTTTTTGTGCCGTCATTATCCCGCCTTGAGTTTTAAACAAATCTATAATATTGCCACAATAAGGACACTTAATACCACTCATATTCTCCACCAAACCCAGAATCTCCATATTCACTTTACGGCAGAAGTTAATGGATTTTCTGACATCTGCTAATGAGATCTCTTGAGGAGTGGTCACAATCAGCGCCTTGGCATCAGAAACGGTCTGGGCTACGGTCAGGGGCTCATCACCGGTCCCGGGAGGCGAGTCAATAATAAGGTAATCGAGATCTCCCCACTCTACATCGGCTATAAATTGTCTGATAATATGACCCTTAAGGGGTCCCCTCCAGATAGTGGCCGAATCTTTATCTTCCATCAGGATTTCAATGGAAATCACTTCCATGTTCGGGAAGTAATTTAAGGGTGACATCTTTCCTTCGTGTTTGCCTGCGTGAACAAACCCTTGCAAGCCCAGCATTCGTGGGATACTGGGTCCATGAAGATCCACGTCCATGAGACCGACCTGGTACCCCTTCCTGGCAAGGGCTACGGATAGATAAGCCGCCACACTGCTTTTACCGACGCCCCCCTTACCGCTCAGGATCATTATCTTGTTATTTATGTGTTGTAACCTTTCCGTAATCTCCATCTGTTGAAGGTCCATCCGGGCTTTATGCTTTTTTTGTTCCTCGGTCTGATTTTTCTTTGCCATCAGATATTACCTCCTTACCTTCATTTCCTTGCCTATTTCCCATGTTCGGATTTCTGATTGTATAACCAACGGGTTTTCTCTGTTGGCACAATTTATTCCTCTCTTCTACGATCCATGTCGTGATGTTGAGAAACAGTAGCTTCATTTACACCGGTTAACTTCCCCATTTTGTAATCCTTCACAGCCTTTCTTACTGTGCCTGTTTGGCCGGTGATTACTTTAACACCCGCTGCCGAGAGTGCGCGCACAGCATTCGGGCCAATGTTTCCGGTTACTAAAAC
>JAXHSZ010000358.1:0-24290 GCA_034190725.1 Thermodesulfobacteriota bacterium | reverse complement strand
GAAGGCTTCTTTGCCCGAAGTCGTGCCCAAATCCAGTTCCATGCTCTTCTTGTTTCGATTCAGAGCGAGTGTATAATAGCCTTCTCCTTCTACTTTTGGCGGAAGTGCCCTTATAAGATCACCTCTTCCGGGTACCTCTATTTTAATTACTTCGGCACCCATGTCTCCCAACATCTGGGTCCCGAAAGGACCGGCATGGGCTTGGGTCAGATCCAAAACTCTAATACCATTAAGCGGGCCTTTTATTGCCATAATTAATATCTCCTTTCTAGTTCGTGTCCATCCAGAAATGAAATATTTTCTGCAAGGTCAAGGAAGACGAAGATTTTAACCGCAGGAATACATTGGGTATGTAGGGGCACGTTGCTACGTGCCCTTACATCTGAGTCTGACACAGAGATTGCGGAAAATAGCCATTTATGGATGGGCACTGGTTCAATTTTAAAGCCACCCACTCCGTGAGTTTTCTCATGTCCTTAAGATGTTTTAACTCTCCTATAACTCACTCGTGGGTGATGGATCACTTTGACATGAAACCGATTAATCCAACATGCTATTTTTTCCCGGTTGAAAATTTACAGCTGAGCATTTATATGGTTTCTATCAAATACCGAACGAGTTTATAAATTTCTGAATATGGTCGTGAAATATATGGCCTGATGAGATAAGGTAACAAGCACAGAGATTTCGATAGTAGAAGAGATAGGAGTATTAACAGATAGAGACTCAACAAAAGAAACCAACATTCATTATCCCATCAGACCTAGAGGAATTCGACTGATGCAATTGGAAAAGAATTATTCAAATCAGATAAATCATCAAAATTTGAACATAAGATGCAAATTTCAAATACTTGAGTTGACAATTCATGGCTCACAATTACAAACTTTATGTTGTATTAAATTGTATACTAAATATATTATCATTTTGTCAACAATAAAATGTAAAATCTACCCTGTGCATATTTTTCAGGGCTAACTCACTTTCAGTCATTGTTTGCGACTCAAGGCAATATTCTGGAAGATGTGACTGGGAAAAAATTTAATCGGGGGTTCTGGGCAGGAGAACTGTGAAGGTGGTCCCTTTTTCTTCTTTGCTTTGTATCTTGATCGAACCGTGGTGGGCCTCTATGATTCCTTTGACAATGGGCAATCCAAGACCGGTGCCGATAACCATTCTCGTCTTGGAACTTTTTGCCCTATAAAATCTATCAAAGATCCTGGGAAGGTCTTGTTCGGGAATCCCTATACCTGTATCTGTTATATCAATACGAAGGAATTCACCTTCGGGAAGGAGATGAATGGTGACGCTCCCTCCTTCCACATTATACTTTATGGCATTACTAATGAGATTGATACAAACTTTTTCCATGCTTTCCCTGTCAGCGTGAATCATTGGCAAAGGTTCTTTCTTGTGAACATTCAGTGCAATCCCTTTGGCCTCCGCCTCAGGCTCCATGAGTTGACAGGCCTTCTCTACAATGTCCTGGAAGGATACAGTTTCTTTACTTTGAATGACAATCCCGGAGTCTATCTTGGACAAATTGAGAAGATCGGTGATAAGGTCCAGGGTGCCCTGTGTTCTCTCTTTTGCCCGAACCAACATCTCTTTCTGCTTTTCGGCAATTGAACCAGCCATGCCTTCCTGGATCACGGACAATTGTTGATGTATTGCTGATAAAGGAGCTCGCAGTTCGTGGGAAACCATGGCCAGAAAATCGGATTTCATCTGGTTGAGCTGTCTCTCCTGGGTGATATCATGCACTACCGTCACGGATCCCATGACTTCGCCTTCTCCATCGAAAACGGGAGAAGTGTCCGCCCTTAAAAAGACTGATCCAGGCCCCTCTCCTTGGATGATTTCCTGTGAAATCTCACGGTATTTGGACTCTTCTATTTCCAATACGGCAGTTACAGTTTTGGCAAGATCTTTGTTCCCGACACATTCGGATATGGGCCTGTCTATGAGGGGTACGCTCTCTATTTCCAGGAGTCTTGTTGCAGCCGGGTTGTGGAGGACGATTCTGCTCTCCCTATCCGTTACCAGAATCCCGTCCACCATGCAGTTGATTATTGTACTTATCCTGCTCTTCTCATAGGCGATATCCTTGAGACTCTTCTCTCTCTCCCTTCTCAAACGCTCCGTTTCCAGTTGGAGGGACCTTTTTTCCGCTCCTCTCCTCACGACAATCCGCAGTTGATCCGGTGTAAAGGGCTTTGCAATGAAATCATACGCACCCTTCTTCATGGCCTCAACTGCAGATTCAACTGTGGCATAGCCTGTGATCACGATGACTATCATCGTGTCGTCGATGGTGCGGACCGTATCCAGTACCTCCATTCCGCTTATCCCGGGCATCATCAGGTCCAACAACAGGATATCAAAGGGTTCTTTTTCAGTATTGATCAGGTCAACACCTGCCTTTCCGTTTTCTACGGTTGTTACCCGACAACCTTCTTTTTGCAGTATTCGTGTGCATCCATCTCTGATGACAGCCTCGTCGTCAATGACGAGAATGCTTGCATCCTTCAACATTCCGGCTTCCCCCTGGGGGAATTGATTGGATCTCTTTACCCCTTCTGTAACAGGGCCTCGGCCCGTTTTACCAGTTCAGCGGGCTCAACAGGTTTGTCAATGTAGTCATCCGCGTCTATTTCCATGCCCATCCTATGGGTATACGTCGTTTTAGACATCTCAGAAACCACAGCCGTAAGAAGGAGTATGGGGATATCATTGTATTGAGGATCCGCCTTTAGCTCGTGACAGACCTCATATCCATCCTTATTGGGCATCATCACATCCAGAATAATCAAGTCGGGTGAATCCTCCTTCGCTTTCTGTAGTCCCTCGATCCCATCGTAGGCTGTGATAACTTCATAATTTTTATTTTCAAGCATCATCTTCACCGATTCAACAAGATCAGGATCATCGTCAACTACTAATACTCTTTGTGTTTTTTCCATTATGTCTTCCCCCCTTTCTCATTGGTGAGTATTCAGCTATCAGCATTCAGTAAAAAAGAAGCAATCTTTAGTGAATACTCACTCCTTATAGGTATATATGAAGAGTATCGAATAGCTCTTTCAGTTTTCTGTCTCCTGTGTGGGAAAAAGCCCTGCTTCTCTGAGAATATCAGGAACCAGTTCTTCTTTGCCTATGGCCATGATGTGGACTCCGTCGCACATCCTCTCTTCTTCTATCCGTTTGATCATCCGGCCTGCGATCTCTATCCCTTTTGCCAGCGCACTCCCTTTGGGCGCAGAGGCCATCTCATCGATCAGTTCCTGGGGAACACTGACACCCGCCACATTCTTATTCATGAACCTGGCCATAGGCGCTGATGTGAGAAGGATGATACCGGCCAGAATCTTTATGGGAAAAGCCCTTGCGTATTCCATGAACTTTTTAAAATTGTCAAGATCATATACAGCCTGGGTCTGGATAAACTCTGCGCCCGCCTCGACCTTCTTCTCGAATTTTATAAGCTGGGGCTCGATGGGATTTGCCTCAGGCGTGACTATGGCCCCTGCACAGAAGGACACAGCGCCATCCAGGTTATTGCCGCCCATATCCTTTCCTTTTTCCATGGTCCTGATCATGGCAAGAAGTTGACTTGAATCCAAGTCAAAGACGGCCTTTGCTTCCTTGTGATCCCCCAAGAATATTGAATCTCCTGTAAGGCAAAGCACGTTTGTGATCCCTCTGGTGAATGCAAAGAGAAGATCGGCCTGAAAGGCCAACCGGTTACGATCCCGACAGGTCATCTGCAGGATAGGTTCTCCACCCATCTCTTTCACAAGAAGGGCACCTCCAATGGAAGGGAATCTCATGACGGAACTTTGATGATCCGTGATATTGATGGCATCTACTTTGTCTTTCAGAAGCTCAATATGGTGAATCATCTTCTCGAGATTCGTACCCTTCGGAGGTGCAACTTCAGATGTAATGACAAACTTGCCTGATTCCAGGATCTTTTTGAAAGAGGAAGACATAAACCACCTCGCTTGTTTTATTGATCCATTCGTTTTCGGATGTTAAATTTTATAAAGTCGAAAAGAGGAATCCGAGTAAATCGAATTTGTTATTGGTTAATAGTTATTTTCCCTTTTAACCATCAACTATCAACCAATAGCCAATAACTATTAACCATTATCCCCAATGCATCATTGAGATTTCAGACCAAAAAAGCATTGAAAAAATCTCATATGGCAACTTACAGTAAAAACTTACCCGGGGAAGGCTCTCCCAGATGATTTCTCGGTTCTTGAAACTTTCTCATCCCATCCAGTCGACCCAGTTCCTTCAACCGATTATATATAAGAGTCCATGCGCAGTCCTTTGCATTGTCTATCTCACATTTTCCATTGTTGGTCCCTCCGCATGGTCCGTTCACCAACCCTTTGTGACATGACGTGACAGGACAGATCCCCCCGGTCTCACCCAGGATGCAGGTGCCGCATTGGATGCATATCTCGTCAAACTGTCCTAACGCTGTTTCTTTCCCCATAAATAGGGTATCAAGAGCAGGGATCACCAGCTTTTTGGAATGGCTGGCAATGGTTTGAACACCGAAGGCACAGGTCATGATAAGAAGCACATCTGCCTGGTCCATCTGCGGGCCGTATTCACCCAGGGCCTGTTCCGTCAAATTGTCACAGGCCACTGGCAACACCAGATGCCCTGTGATCAACTTGCCTTTTTCGGAAAGCTTCTCACTCATCTCCCTGACTTCCGGATCTCCACCGGTATGAGTGAGTGTAACACAAGTGCCACATCCTATGATGAAAACCCTGCCCAAGCCATTCAGAAGTTCATCAATCTCATCTTCCTTTTTCTGCTGTGTAATGGACCTGATCATATCTATGCCCTCTCCCTCTCCAGATCACATCTGAGGCATCTCACAGCCTCACGAAGTGCCTGTTCCTCAGAAAAGCCTTTTTCAACCTCTCGGAAATCTTTTACTCGTTCCTCAGACCTTTCCATTTCGGTCTGTATCCTTGGCCTTTCCTCTGTAGTTTCATTGTCCAGAGCAAGGCCTATATCTTCCTGCATGGATGTCTTTTCATCCACAATATTTATGCGGCCCTTCTCACCATGAATATATTTGTCAATGGCAATAGCAGCCCGTCTTCCTGAGGCAATAGCTTTTATTACTGTGCTTGGACCGGTTGTGAAGTCGCCGCCACCAAAGATGCCGGGGATATTGGTGGTCAGACTGTTTTCATCCACTTCAAGGCTCCCCCAAAGTACCCTCTCCAATTGACTGTCTTTGGAGAGAAAGGAGATGTCCGGGGCCTGGCCAACTGCTATGATGACAGTATCAACGTCTGCAGTCAGTGTGGATGCCTCGTCAATGCTGAGATGTGATTGACCATTCTCTTCAATAATAGTTCGGCTCCGTACAAACTCCATGCCGGTTACCCTGTTGTCTTTCCGTATGATCTGTTTTGGTGCCCATAAGGGATTGATGATGATCCCTTCTTCGAGAGCTTCTTCGATATCTTTCTCCCAAGCAGGCATCTCCTCCTTTGTCCTTCTATAAAATATTTGAACATCTTCCGCGCCCACACGCAGGGCGGTCCTGGCAACATCAAACGCCACATTGCCTCCACCAATTACAATCACCTTGCCTTTGAGTTTGACCTCTTTGCCACTCTTTATATCCGACAAAAATTGGAGACCATAATAGAGACCAATTAAACCCTCTTCTTCACCAGGAATACCGATTCGCTTGCTGGCTTGAGCCCCTGCTGCTATGAATACTGCGTTATATCCTTCTTCTATGAGGTCATTGACCGTATGTTGAACATCAATGGGTGAGTTGTAACAAATCTCCACACCACAACTCTCAATATAAGCCACTTCTCGTCGGATCACTTCAAAGGGCAAACGAAACTCAGGTACGGTAATCCCCAGCATGCCCCCAGCCACTGGTTGCGCCTCAAAAACAGTTACACCATAACCCATTTTTGCCAAAAAATAAGCACATGTTAAACCAGCCGGTCCCGCTCCCACTATGGCAACTTTTTCATCTCTTGTCACCAGAAACGGCTCTCTGGATGTGCCAATATGGTCAAAGTACCAATCAGAGGCAAAGCGTTTGAGCGACCTGATTGCAACCGGATCATCCAATTCCCCTCTCCGACACTTGAACTCGCAGGGATGGATGCAGATACGGCCGCATACTGCAGGAAAGGGATTTCTCTCACGGATAATTTCCACAGCTTGTTCATATTTTCCACTGGCTATGGCTGCCAGATAATGAGGAACATCGATTCCTGCAGGACAGGCATGTTGACAGGCGGAGATCACCATGGAGTCACATGTTGCTCCGGCACAGCGATGCTCCAGAATATGATCTTCATATTCTTTGGAAAAATATTTCAATGTGGAGATTGCAGGTTTGGGGCATGTCTGACCAAGCCCGCAAAGGGATGCCTCGGTGATTGTCTCTCCAAGTTCCTGGATGGTCTTGAGATCCTCGAGCCGACCCTTCCCCTGGGTAATCCGGGTCAATATTGTCAAAAGCTGGGTTGTGCCGATACGGCAAGGCGCACATTTTCCGCAGGATTCTGACTGTGTAAAGTTGAGAAAGAACCGGGCGATCTCTACCATACAGTTGTTCTCATCCATTACCACCATGCCTCCAGATCCCATGATGGCACCTATCCTTTGGAGAGTATCATAATCGATGGGAAGGTTTAAATACTGGGCCGGTACACACCCGCCCGAAGGTCCTCCCATTTGGACCGCTTTAAACTCCCTTCCCTTGAGAATACCACCGCCGATGTCAAAGACCACCTCTCTCATTGTAACACCGATGGGAACCTCAACCAAACCGGTATTATTCACCTTCCCCACCAGGGAAAAGATCTTTGTTCCTTTACTTGCCTCTGTTCCTATTTGGGTATACCAATCAACACCGTTCTTTATGATGAGCGGGACATTGGCCCAAGTCTCAACATTATTGATATTTGAGGGTTTGCTATCCAGTCCGGCCCGAGCAGGAAAAGGGGGTCTGGCCCTCGGCATGCCACGCTTCCCTTCGATGGATGCCATAAGAGCAGTCTCCTCCCCGCAGACAAAAGCACCTGCACCCTTCTTCAAAGAAATATCAAAGTTGAAACCGGTCCCGAGAATGTTTTCACCCAAAAGCCCCAGCTCTCTCATTTGGTGTATAGCAATGCTCAGATGTTCTACTGCTACGGGATATTCCTCCCGCACGTATATATACCCGTGTTCCGCTCCTATGGCATAGGCTCCGATGATCATTCCTTCCAGAACCGCATGAGGATCGCCTTCCAGAACGGAACGATCCATAAAGGCACCGGGATCTCCCTCGTCCGCGTTACAAATAACATACTTGGGTCGACCTGGTGCTTCACGGGCAAACCTCCATTTTACACCAGTGGAAAAACCGGCCCCACCTCTGCCTCTCAGCTGTGCCGCTATGATGTCTTCGATCACCTGCTCGGGTGTCATTTCAGTCAAGGCTTTAACAATCGCTTCATATCCCCCGACAGCGATATAATCCTTAATTTGAGTAGGGTCGATCTGTCCACAATTGGCCAGTACTCTTCTCACCTGTTTGCCGAAAAACGGAACATCCTTTTCCCGGGTGATCTTTTTTTTGGTTTCAGGATCTGTATACAGAAGCCTGTTGACGGGTCTTCCATGGGTTAAGGTTTCAGATACAATCTCCTGAACATCATCCGGTTCGACTTTGTTATAAAAGATATTATCAGGGTCTACAGCCATGACCGGTCCGTTCTCACAGAAACCCCGGCAGCCAGTTTTCTTCACTTCGATACTGTCATTCATCCCGCGTTGATGAAGTTGCCGGTCAAAGGCTTCTAATATCTTGAGAGATCCGCCTGCACGGCATCCAGTGCTGCAGCACACCTTCACTATAGTCTTGTGGGGATCTCGTTTACGTGTGATGTCTTGCCGAAGGTTTTGTAGATCTGAGGGACTTTTCATCTTCTTCATTACTGATATCCTCTGATCCTTCTTTCTTCTCCTTACCGTATTCACCCAGAATGTGTGCTACTTTCGGAGGAGAGAGTTTTCCAAAGTAGTTTCTGTTAACCATCATGGTGGGAGCAAGGGCACAGGCTCCGAGACAGGCAGTGGTTTCAAGGGTGAACTGGTAATCAGGAGTGGTTTCTCCATCATCAAGTCCCAGATCTCTTCGTATCAACCTCAGAATCCCTCGACCACCCTTTACATGACATGCTGTCCCGCGACACACCCTCAAAACATATTTCCCTTTAGGTGTCAGGGAAAATCCAGCATAGAAGGATATCACTCCCTGCACCTCACTGGGAAACAGTTTCAGGGCCTGTGCAATTGTCTGTATGGATTCAGGTGGGATATAACCGAATTCTTCCTGAATATCCTGGAGCAAGGGAATGAGCCCCCACTTCTGGTTCCGGTGATCATCGATGATCGTTGTGATCTTTTCCCAGTCAATCTCTTTCGGCTGCATAGGTTTTCTCCGTCTGTTATCTTTTAAACCATTCCATATGTACTTTGCTCTTACACTCTCTCAATTCTTACCTTACATTTCTTCAAACCTGATGAATCAGGACCGGCAATCTCGTTGAATGCTAAAAGATTGAGCGCTTCATTGGCATTAAAAGCCGTTGGTATAAAAATCTGTCCATTTGCCAGTCCACTTTCCAGCTTTATCTCTCTCTTTATAGATCCATGCGGAGAAAGAATTCTAATCATATTCCCATCATGTAAACCACATTCTTCAGCATCTCCAGGAGATATCCCGATTTCTCCTTTCACATGAAACTCTGATATACGATCAGAACAGCTTGTCCGCGTTCCACTTCCCAGATGGTACCGAAGGGACCCGAAGATGGCGGTCAGGGGATATGCCATGTCGTGCGGTTCTTCCTCAGTGGAGATAACCGAAGAAAAGGAAATAAACTTTTCCAGGCCTTCGTCTTCCGAAAGTGGGATTTCACTTGGTCCTTGAACCCATGAAGCATAAGCATCACGAGAAGAATCCTTATACATGGGAATGAGACGTATGATCTCCTCCTTCACTTTCTCCAGTGAACCATAAGAATTTTCGTACCCCAACTTGAGAGTCAAAAGGTTGAGGATCTCCCAGTCAGGTTTGGCATCTCCAGGTGCCGGTACCACCTGTTTGAATGTCTGGATCCTTCCTTCCATATTGGTGAATGAACCAGCTTTCTCGGAAAAAGCCGCAGCAGGTAAAACCACATCTGCAATCTCCATGATTTCGCTTGAGAGGATGTCTTGTATTACGATAAAATCTAATTTTTCCAAGGCCTTGCGAACTCGATCAGGTTGTGGCAAACTTCGAAGAGGGTTCTCTCCCATGATATATAATGATTTGAGATTGCCCTTCTCAGCTTCCTCCACCATACGAACCATATTGAGCCCCTGATCCGGTGAAATCTCAACATGCCATGCTTGTTCCCAGACTTTTCGCGCTGTATCGTTTTCCAGAGATTCACACCCGGGAAGAGCATATGGAACCGCCCCCATGTCACCGGCACCCATCTGGTTGTTTTCCCTTGAAAGGACATACAATCCCGCCCCCTGAGGACCGAGACTTCCTGTCATCAATCCAAGGTTAAGAATCGCATCCAGAGACTGTAATCCATATTTCTGTTGAAGGATGCCATGCCCAATCACAAAGGCGATCTTTTTTCCTTGCAGAAGTGTTGCGGCTTCCTCCAGTGTTCCTAAATCTACTCCTGTCAGTCGGGCGATCTTATCTGGATCGAGAGAAGAAAGACCTTTACGATACTGATCAAAGCCCTCTGTGAATCGGATGATGAATTCAGGATCGTATGACCTGTTCTTGTAGAGTAATGAAGCAAGAGCGTTTATCAATTCCATATCCTTTTCCGGCAGCACATTGAGCCAGTTGGATGAGAAGTTCACAAGCTCGGTTTGCCTGGGATCTGCCACTATTAAAGGGGTGCCATTTCTTGCTGCTCTCTTGAGATAATAGCTTAACACTGGATTGGACTCACTTGGGTTCGCACCGAGGACAAAGAGAACCTCTTCATGCTCAAGTTGTTCGAGTGATCGGGCATTGTATACACTCCCGATCTTCTCATTGATATGATTCATAAGAGACTGCCCGGACATGTATCCGCCGTTGTCCACATTATTTGTACCAAAAACAACACGGGCCATCTTCTGAAAGAGATAATTCTCCTCGTTCGTGCATTTGGAAGAGCCCAAAAATGCCATGTTTTGTGGGCTGTGTTTTCTTTTTATTTCCAGGAGCCGGTCTGCAACAACTTCCAATGCCTCATCCCATGTGACAGTAACAAGTGAGCCTTCTTTACGAATCATAGGACTGAGCAACCGCTCTTTTGAATGTAAAAAATCATGGGCGAAGTGGCCTCTGATACATAGGGTGGCCCCATTGACAGTATCCTGCAAGTGCGAGGGATTGACTTCTACAATTCGATCACCGACAACGCCCATCAACAGAGAACAGCCAACTCCGCAGAATCCGCAGATTGAAAGTGCTTCTCGCTGAGGCGTCCCTACATGGCATGTGGTCTTTGTGGACAGAGCCCCGGTAGGACACATGGATACGCATGTTCCACAAAAACTGCAATGAGAATTCTCCAAGGCAAGATCGTGAACTGTGGAAGGTCTGGATTGAAAACCTCTGAGGTGATAGTCTATGGCTCCCATAACCACCAATTCATGGTCTGCCCGAATGCACTTCCCACAGAGGATACATTTTGACAGATCTCTCACAATGAAAGGGTTTGCCTGCTCAAGTTTTTTATAATTGGACATGGGATACAAGTCTGTCTCACCGACTCCCAGTTGTCCAGCTATCTGACGTAATTGACATCGGTTTCCCTTGACACAGAAGATACAGGATTCCGGATGTTCTGCCATCATCAGACGGACGACATTGCGCCGATGTTTCTTTATTCGAGGAGAATCCGTCAACACAACCATATTCTGAGCTGCAGGAGTAACACACGATGCCATGACACGCCCGCTCTTTTCATCCTCCACAAGGCAGAGTCGACAGGCACCAAAAGGTTTCAGGTCTGGATGATGGCAGAGAGTGGGGATGTTTATCCCATGATCTCCAGCGGCCTCAAGAATACTCATTCCCCGTACACAATCCACAAGTTTCCCGTCAATGTTGAGAGAAATCTTTTCCAATGAACCTGCTCCTTCCCGATTGTGAGAATCGAAAAAGCTTCTTTTAACCCCTGTGAGTTTTAGTGTTCTTGATAACCCGTCTCATAAATATTCTTCTTTTGTTCGAGAAGATGTGAAATACACAGATCTTCATTGTCACTGCATACTTTCAAACAGACAACTGAAACCTGTAAACCCTGAACCAGTGAACGATTATAATTGCCAAAATCATATACAGACTTTCAACATCCTTCGTAATTCTCTGATTAGTCATCATTATTCTTGTATCTTTCCAAGGCATTACGAACCGCCAACTCAAGCTCTTCAACACCAAAGGATTTCACATGATAGTAAAACACTTTTTGACGGCGAATATTCGCTTCAAGTTCAGGTGTATTTTCAGATGACGTGATAATAATGGGAAGGGATGGGTTGATTCCTTTAATGATGGAGACAGCTTCATTCCATTTCATTTCCGGTGCATCAACATCGAGTACCAGCACTCTGATATCTTTCTTTTGTATTGTACTGATACACTCGCTGATCCTGTTGGTCAGTTCCACATTGAAACCTTCCTTTTGCAAGAACGGATACAGCCATTCTCTGCTTTTCGGATCAGGATCGGTAATCAGGACAACGCCCCTTTTTTCCATTTTGATTGGGTCTCGTAAAACCATGAAAGAGAAGTTTACAGGGATCATGCACCAGTGAGCTGGTAATAACTTGAGTGATATTAGTCTCGAACACAACCAAACAGAAGTATCTTGTGTCTTATGCTTCCATTCGCACCCTGTGAATTCTTACGCTGTGAGATTGGATGAGCTGACCTTTGACCTGTTTACTTCGCAATATATGTACCCAGATGAATCAAAAGAGGAGTTTATGCTTTTAACATACTGTTACTATTAAGAATATTTATCTGTGAACACTGAAATATGTCAGTGGAAGCATATCAACAGGCATGGTAAAGGGGAGTTTTTCCTCACATATGCATAAGCACAAGAGATGAATGGACGGGAACAACAGCTTCAAATCCTTTGTGCGTGGGATGATTTGATTGATTGGGGAATTTTGCATCGCTTGGGGAGATATTCCCCATGAGAAGCGCTAACACAAGAAAGAGTGGTATTTCATCGGGTTATTGGTGGAATCATAGACAATATATTGTAATTATTGGGTAATGGATGATAGTTATTAGTTAATGGTAAATAGGGAGAACGTTCAGCTTAACCGACCGGCTTTGGAGCGGTAGCGGAAAAGCCGGTCCGCGTTAAAGCTGTTTTTCAGATTGTGGTTCGCTTAGGCTCACACAATCTAACCTTATTCGTTAGGCCATTTTTGCTGGATATGCTTTTGCAAGCTCAAGGACATCAGCAATTTTGACATGGATGTATTTTAAAAAAATTGCAAGCTCCGACAGCTCAAGGTTCTTTTAATCGGTTGTAATACTAGCGGGGGTAGCATGAAGCAGCTTGCTGCTGAACGTATAAATGAAATCGTATTCATCAACCAATCCAACCTTTTGCGCCATTTGGCGCCATTGCCACCGAATTGGAATCAAATCCCTTATTTCTTTCGACACGGCAGCATTAAAGGAGGCCTTTTCCGCATCAATTTCAGCCAACGCTTTATCAATTTCAGGCACAACCTTTTTCTCTACGAGATGAGCCTGGAACTCGTAGCCATTCACTTTGGCCTGCTCGGTATAGATGGAAAAATGGCAGGCCGCTTGTTTGTCGATGGAATCAGCTACAGCTTTTGGTGCAGTGTATGCAGCTCTTTGTTGCCGTGCAAGGTTAGATAGCTGTCCCATTTGGGATATTGCCTTATGTAGTGCAGCTTTTTCTTCTTCTTTAAACTTCTTAAGCATACAAATTTCACGATTAACTTGCTCACGATAATCCTTCCAGTAGCGTCGCTGGGTCTCTATCAATTGCGCGTAATACACGAGACCATATCGGGAGTCTAGTTTGAATAGGTAAAGCCAGACACTCAGCTCAAAGATGTAACGAGCAACGGAGATTATGCCCATTGTTTCTACGAAATTAAAATTCTGCTCTGTGAAAAGACGCAGCCGTACCAAACAATCGCCGGTAACAGAGAGGCACCAAGAATCGTGATTCTGTTTATCAAACGCAGA
Source organism: Thermodesulfobacteriota bacterium (assembly GCA_034190725.1). Classification (GTDB taxonomy): domain Bacteria; phylum Desulfobacterota; class UBA8473; order UBA8473; family UBA8473; genus JAXHSZ01. The sequence continues at coordinate 10,981 of JAXHSZ010000358.1, read as the reverse complement.
AAGGATCTCGGGCGTTCTCAGCCGCTTCGCTTCAGCGTCCAGAGCCGTACTCTGATTCTTGATGGATGTTACGAGCTGATTGACTCGTTCTTCGACATCTCCACTCATGGCAATCTTTTGATAAGCCTAACAATCATTAACCAATATCAAATAACAAATACAACTTACTCGGATTCTTCCCTCCGGCCTTGTGAAATTTAATATCTGAAAACCGATACCAGCATCTTCATATTTTTTTTGCTCTGGATACCAGTGTGAGAAAATCGGCAGGGCTGACAATAGAGATCTTTTGATACTCGCAAAGTGGGAGCAAATGGCGCCGATCGCCCGTGATGATGTGTGTTGCACCACTGATCACCCCACATTCGAGCACTTTGTTATCGTCGGGATCAGCTGATATGACACTGAGGGAATTGTTAATTATCACAAATCGTAGAAAAGTCAGCAGATCGGCTGTTGCATCGGTGATTTGAGTTCCAGAGAAGTTCAATTTCGTTTCAAGCTTTTCGGCTAATTCATCCAATATGTTCTGACAGGTTACTCCTTCAATTATACCGCTTCGTGCAAGTTCAAGACATCGATAGGGTGCGCCCCGCCACCCCAAACCTGAAAAAAGGATATTTGTATCGAACACCGCTACATACGGCACTTTCGATCCTCATGAATCAGGTCGTCAATGAATGTCTCTCGCTCATCTTCACCCATGGCATCCCAATTAAGACCGCGTTCAGCGCACAGCCGTCTCAATTGCGCTTCAGCCTGGTCTAACCTTTTCTCTCGTCGGATATCTGCATCTTTTGCGAGGGCCAACAACGCTGCGCGCTTCTGTTCCGGTGGCAGTTGTGTGACCAAATCGATCACCTGTTCATCTGTTAAATTCACTGTAGGCATTCTTATCACCTCCATGTTCTTATTTCGGCCCCATCCTTTAATAACTGAATCTCGAGAACAGTAACAGCGATGGTTTGTATATCACTATTCATCAGAGAGATCCTGTTTTCAGTGTTAAAGATTATGGGTGCTTCCTTTGAAGATTGAGAAGCCTTGAACATTCATAAGGAACTCATTCAGGAGTTGAAAACAATATCAAAAATGTTTCAAGTTCATATAATTCATTGAACAAGAAACCGTGAACTGTAAACTGAGAACCGTGAACGGTTACATGATTTCTGACTCCTCTTGCTTGAGGGGTATAATACTACCGAATTAACCCGGTTCCAATGAGTACTGCTTTATCTTTTGATAGAGGGTTTTTCTGTCGATTCCCAGGACCTGGGCGGTCTTTGATTTGTTTCCATTCATTTTCCCCAGGACGTGTCGAATGTAGTATTTTTCCACTTCTTTGAGGGAGACAAGCTCTCTGGGCAGCACATCCTTTCCATCCTGCTCTCGAATATACCAGGGCAGGTCTCTGGGGAGGATCATACCGTCATCTGTAAGGATCAATGCTCTTTCTATGGTGTTTTCAAGTTCCCTTATATTACCGGGCCAAACGTATCCTATCAGTCTGTCCATTGTTTCATCTGCAATGGTTATGGCAAGCTTTTTTCTTCTCTTATTGTGTTTCTTCACAAAGTGCTCAACAAGTGATGGGATGTCCTCATTTCGTTCCCTCAGTGGTGGCAAATGGATCGGAAAGACACTGAGACGGTAGTAGAGGTCCTCCCTGAAAATCTTCTCTTTTATGGCATTTCTCAAATCCTGGTTTGTAGCAGCTATTATCCGAACATCTATGGGGATCTTCCTTTCGCTTCCCACAGGTTTGATCTCCCTTTCCTGGATGACCCTCAATAATTTTGACTGCATGTTCAGGCTTAAGTTTGCCACCTCATCAAAGAAGAAGGTTCCTCCGTTTGCCAGCTCTAAACTTCCGTGTTTTGTCTGAGTCGCGCCTGTAAACGATCCCTTTACATGTCCGAAGAGTTCGCTTTCGAGAAGGGTCTCTACCAAGGCCCCGCAGTCCACAGCCACAAACTCTTTGTCCCCTCTTAAGCTATGAACATGAATAGCTTTGGCAATAAGTTCCTTCCCGGTCCCACTTTCACCAATCACCAGTACAGTGCTGTCTGTGGGAGCTATCTTTCGGATCATTTCGTATATTCTTTGCATGGGCTTGCTATGACCTATGATCTGATCCGACTGATTCCTCACGCTCATCTGTTGCCTGAAATACTCATTTTCAAAGCTGAGTGCCCTCTTTTCTAATGCCCTTTCCACCACCAATCGTAACTCTTGCGGTGTGAAAGGCTTTGAAAGGTAGTCATACACCCCAAGTTTCATGGCTTTCACAGCAGTTTCCACATCAGGATAGCCTGTTATCATGATGACCACGACTTCCGGATCTTGTTCCTTAAAAAATTTCAGCGCTTCCATTCCATCCATACCGGGCATCTTCAGATCCAAAAGGATCAGATCAAAAGATGTCTCCTTTGTCAGTCTGATCCCTGCTTCCCCGGAAGAAACGGTCGTCACTTCGTACTTCTCTTTGGACAGCACCCTATGACAACTGTCCCGCATAATCTGTTCATCATCAACCACAAGTATTCTGAAATTTCGGTTCATTTTCTGTCTGTTCCCATGGCCCATTTCATTATTGTGAATCTTTATGTTGTACCGGTAGCTCAATGGTGAAAGACGTCCCTTTTCCCACTTTACTCTTTACATCTATCTTTCCTTTGTGCTGCTCAATGACCCCATAAGAGAGACTCAAACCGAGCCCTGTTCCCTTGCCCACTTCTTTTGTTGTGAAGAAAGGATCAAATATTTTTGAGACATGCTCCGGAGGTATCCCTTTCCCGTTGTCTGAGAATTCAATCATTACAGAACCGTTCTTTGATAAGAGAGCTGTCTTTACTGTTAATGTTCCCCTTCCTTCCATGGCCTCAGCAGCATTGACCATCATATTCATGAAGACCTGTTTGAGCTGACTTGAATTTCCCTGTATAAGGGGAATGGCATGATCAAGATGTTTTTTTATGTGGATGTTATGAAATGTCGCCTGGTTTTCGAGGAAGAAGAGACCCTCATCAATAGCCCGATTAATGTCTATAGGCTCCATCTTCGGTCCGGTTTGACGCGCAAATTCAAGCAGGCTTTTTACAATTTCTTTACAACGAGTAGCCTCTTCGGATATTCTCCCTAAATCTTCCCTCTTAGGATCTCCCTCTTCCATCTCCTCCATCAGGAGGTTGGAATATATCAAAATCCCGCCAAGGGGATTGTTTATTTCATGGGCGACTCCGGCTGCCAACTTCCCCAGTGAAGACATCTTTTCCGATTGAAGGAGTTGAATCTGTGCATCCTGCAGGTTTCGCTCCATTCTCAACTTTTCCCTGAGATCAGTAAAAATACCGATACTGGCCACTTCTTTTCCTTCTTCGTATACTATGGCGGCAGAGATGTTTATGGGGATATGTTCTCCATCTTCTCCCACAAGAAAGCTCTGGATCGTCTCCAGTTTGCCTGTGCCTCCAAATTCTGTGCTTCTCAGCTTCCTCATTATTTCCCTGGCAACACCAGGAGGATATATCTTTGTTATATGGAGCTTTCCAATCACATCTTCAGCTTTGTATCCTAAAAGCTTCTCAGCTCCCTCGTTAAAGATAAGGATATTCCCTTTTATATCGGCGGTGATTATTCCATCCACAGAACTCTCGATAAGGTTCCTGAGGAAATTATTCGTTTTTATCAATTCATACTCAATATTTTTTCTCTCCGTAATATCCGTATTAATTCCTTCATATCCGATAATTCTCTCATCTCCGTCTCGAATAATGTTCCCTGTCATCAAGATAGTGACCTTTCGTCCATCTTTTCTCTTGAATTCGACTTCAAAATCCTTTACAAAACCCTTCTCTTCAACCAAATCCTGAAAAATCTTTCTGTCCTCAGGATTCATGTATACATCTCTTGCAATATCAAGTGTCAGAAACTCCTCTTTGTTGTCATATCCCAGAATGTCCAACATGGCTTGATTGCAGTCCACAAACTTTCCTTGCCGCGTACTTATGAATAATCCTTGTTGAACCCTTTCAAAGAGATGTCTGTATTTCTCTTCGGTTTTTCTCAACTCCTCTTCGGATCTCTTTCTTTCCGAAATATCTCGTATATAAACGTATGATTTTCTGGCTCCTTTTTCATTGATTGTGTTTGTGATACATATCTCCGTCTCTTTTTTTGCACCTTGTGATGTAAGGATCTCAAACTCGGAGCAGAAACGAACGTTCTCTTGTCCGGAATGTTTCATTTCCAGCATATTTGTGACGGCCTTTCTATTCTTTTTGCTGAACAGAACAAGAAAGTCCATCCCCATGAGTTCATCGATCCCATAACATGTCAATTCAGAGGCGTTCGTATTTGCGAACCTGACACTATGGTCTTCATCAAGGATGACTATGCCATCATGACTCATCTCCACAATGGTTCGAAGTTCCTCTTCCATGGCCTTGCCACCTCAGAATTAAATGGAATGAATCCAATTGTATCCAATTCAATGAAACCCATATTGAATCATTATGCTTCTGCAACGGCAGCCTGGATCTCCCTTCTTGCCTTCAGTATCTCCATAACCATCTCCACATCTCTCTTGGAACCAAGATATATGGGGACCCTCTGGTGGATCTCTTGTGGCTCAACTTCCAGAATATCTCCTTCACCATCCGTGGCCATACCACCTGCCTCCTTAAGACACATGGCAAGAGGAGCGCATTCGCACATGAGTCTCAGTTTTCCATGGGGCTTCTTTGGGTCTTTTTTATCAGGAGGATACATGAATATGCCGCCATACAACAAAGTCCTGTGAAAATCAGCCACAAGGGAGCCGATATATCGCAGGGAATAGGGCAGCCCTTTTGATGGGTCCGGCTTTGTAAAATGATCCATCACAGCTTTCACATCCGCATCCCAGTAATTGGCATATCCCATATTCACACTGAAGATCTTTCCCTTATCCGGTATCTGAATGTCTCTGTGTGACAGGAGAAACTCGCCGACGCCGGGATAAAGTGTGAATCCATGAAGACCATGACCTGTGGTGTAAACCATCATGGTACTCGTCCCGTAGAGAAAGTACCCGGCAGCCACTTGCTTGTATCCGGGTTGAAGAACGTCCGCACTGACCATTTCCTCACCGGGGGAAATCTTTCTATGGATGGAAAAAATCGTGCCAATATTGACATTCACGTCAATATTTGAAGAACCGTCCAACGGATCAAAGATCAAAACATAATTTCCCTTATTAAATTTAGCCGGTATCTCAATGAGATCAGCACTTTCCTCAGATACCATGGCACACAACTGACCCAGGTGACACATTCGCCTGATAATTGTTGAGTTTGCAAATTCATCAAGCTTTTGAACCGCCTCCCCCTGAACATTGACATCACCGGTAAGCCCTAAAATATTTGTCAACCCAGCCTTTCTCACTTCCAATGCAATAATCTTTGCCGCAGCGATAAGTTCAGAAAGAAGGACAGTGAATGCACCTCTTGCCTCAGGGTGCTCTCTTTGTTGTCTCAAAAGGTGTTCCGTAACAGTTATTCCAAATCGACTCATTTTTTGCCTCCCTTCATAAAATATTACTGACGTAAAAAGACAAGAATATCTCAATTTTTACAAAAATATCATATAATTCTGTGTATTGCAAGCCTGACATGGGTATGTGTAAGACAAAGTTATATTCAGGAACTTTCCAAAACGTTCGGGTGTAACCCACTCACAGGAGTGCTTTTGTATACTCCCATGTGATATTTAGGGCGCATTCAGGGTGTTCAGCAAAAATTCATAAACTCTGAAGTTTTATCTAGTGTCTGAACGAAAACTAGTGTCCATCCAGAAATGAGATATTTTCTGTAAGGTCAAGGAAGATGAAGATTTTAACCGCAGGAATACATTATGTATTTTGAGGATTAAAATCTGAGTATGACGCAGATATTGCGGAAAATAGCCATTTATGGATGGACAATAACTAATCAACTGTTAGGATATGCCAGGGGTGGAAAATACGAGGTCAAACCAACTGATTTCAATGAAATCATCGAGAGAACCTCCAATATGTTCGGCCGAACCAAAAAAGAGATTACGATTCACCGAAAATACCAGAAGAATATTTGGATTGTTGAAGTGGATCAGAGTCAGATCGATCAAGTTCTGTTGAATCTCTATGTCAATACCTGGCAAACAATGCCGGGAGGTGGAGATCTCTCCATTGAAACGGAAAACGTCACATTTGATGAGAATTTTGTTAAACCGCTTGCCATAGAACCCGGCAATTATGTGAGGATATTCATAACCGACACAGGAGTCGGCATGGATGAAGCAACCCAAAAAAGGATATTTGAACCATTCTTTACCACCAAGGAAATGGGGTGCAGCATAGGTTTAGGGCTTGCTTCTGTTTACGGAATCATCAAGAATCATGGTGGTATCATCAACGTTTATAGTATAAGAGGACAGGGATCTACCTTCAACATTTACTTACCGGCTTTGGAAAAGAAGTTTATAGAAGAAGAAAAGAAGGGGATTCCCGATGATTTGTTGAGAGGCGAAGAAACGATTCTTCTTGTGGATGATGAGGATATGATTATAGATGTTGGCAAACAGATGCTGAAGAGGCTTGGCTACAGTGTATTATTGGCCAGGAGTGGGAAAGAGGCGGTCGATGTCCATGAAGAAAACAAGGACAAGGTTGATATAGTGATCTTGGACATGATCATGCCGGACATGGATGGTGGTAAAGTCTATGACAGACTCAAGGGAACAAATCTCGAAATTAAAGTTTTACTCGCAACCGGGTTTAGCATCGATAAACAGGCGACCGAAATACTCAATCGAGGGTGCAATGGTTTTATACAAAAACCTTTCAATATGAAACAATTGTCACATAGTCTAAGGAAGATCCTGGATCAAGAAAAATCTTGAATCCTTATTCGCCAAAAACGTGCATAGCTTTATTCCTCAATCTCTGCATCAGACACTAATGGAGGGGCACATTGCAATGTGCCCCTCCACACCTCATGTATTCCTGCGGTTAAAATCTTTACCTTCCTTGACCTTATAAAAACACCTCATTTCTGAATGGACAGAAACTGAAAAACTGAAGACCCCCTCCCTAGAAGCCTGACACCCTCCTCTTACTTTCAATGGGTGATGTTGATTGGGATATGGTCAAGAAGTAAAAAAAATTTTATAGTCCTACAATACAAATACTGACGACATTCTGTATGGGTTGGCCGCCCAGGTTATGGGTCAACCCGAATTTTGGATTTGGGACTTGTCTTTCTTCAGGCCATCTATGTAAAAGCTGGTTGTACATCTCATACATCATCCTCAATCCTGATGCTCCAATCGGATGGCCGAAACATTTGAGACCACCATCTGACTGACAAGGAATCCCCCCGCCTTTTAGATCAAAGAAACCATTAAGAGCATCTTCAACACCTCCTCCACGGGGTGAAATCTGCAGATCTTCATAGGTGCTTAACTCAGTGATAGAGAAACAATCATGGACCTCAAACATACTGATTTCTTCTCGTGGATTCTTGATTCCCGCCTCTTCATATGCTCTTGGGGCAGCCTTTGAAGTTGTCCATATGGAAGCGCCATCATATTCATTACAGATAGATTCTTCTCCTGAGCTTGTTGCAATTTGTAAGGCCTTTACTTTGACTATGTCTTGATTTCTCTTTATACTTTTGGCTATTTCAGGTGTTGTAACAATAGCTGCAGCTGCACCATCACTCACTCCACAGCAGTCAAATAAACCGAGGGGATAGGATATCATTGGAGCATTGAGAATCTGTTCCTTGGTCACACGTCTCCTCAGATGTGCATAGGGATTGAGGGCTCCATTCTCATGGCTTTTCCATGATATATGAGCCATCGCCTCTTTAATCTTATCCATGGGGATCTTGTATTTAGCTTCATATGCTGCTGCCAGCTGAGCAAACATGCCAGGTGCTGAAACATTTGGACCAATTATTGGCCCTACTGTTCCCATAAGACCTCCACGCATATTGGGGAGTCCACCATAACCGGTATCCTTTGTTTTTTCTACTCCAATAGCCAGGGCTATATCGCATACACCCGAAGCAACTGCATATGAGGCTCCTCGAAAGGCCTCACTCCCTGTTGCACAGGCATTCTCCAGACGCGTAACAGGGATAAAAGGAAGTTTTAAGGTGGCAGCATAGGGCATTGATGTACCTCCTATACCAAATTCTGGCATACAGGCACCTACCCAACAGGCGTCAATCTCATTTTTCTCAATTTGTGCATCTTCCAAACACATTGTAAAGGCTTCAACCAACAAGTCATTGCCTGATTTATCCCAGAGTTCCCCAAAGTTGGTACAACCCATTCCTAAAATAGCAACTTTATCTCTAATTCCTTCCGCCATAACTACACCCCCTTATTTGTAGGTACTGCTTTCCAAAAATATACTGTTAAGTCTCTTTTCGGATCATAGAATACAATACGGAAGCTAAATTCAACGGGCATCCCAACTGAAAGCGATTCCACTGTGCAATCTGTAAAATTCATCATGTACCTCCCACCACCGTCAAAATCAATATTCCCGTATGTTTCAGGAGGATCCATCGTTGCTGTTAAATTGTCTCCGGTAAAAGTACAGATCTTGCCCCCTTTGTCGGCAAAAGTATACGGTTCTGTCTGATCCACAGCGCCGCATTGAGGATTTGCACAAATCCTCTGTGGTGGGAATTGTGGCACTCCGCATTTGAGGCATTTCGTTCCATAGAATCCTAAAATTGCCTTTTTGTTTTTCCAATCCACTGACCAACGGGTCCATACATCTTCCTCAGTCCTCAAACCTACATCCGGCTGGATAATATTGCGCCATGTTAAATATTTCTCATATACATCCAATTCAGTCCTGTTCGCCAGATGACTTGAAATTCCTCTTCTTCCATTCAATTTCTTGATATTATCCGTTACCTCAAACCAAAGTGCATCACATCCACTGCCATAACTCACAACTAAAAGCTTGTCTCCAGGATTGGCTTCCTCCAGAGCTTTAACAAGCATCGCCATTGGTTGAGCTGCTCCCATTTCTCCTACTTGTCCCAACATGGTATCCTGAAGCTTTCCGTCCTCCACTCCTAATATCTTGGCCAATTTGCTGTGTTCACGTGGATAATAACAAGGATATATCACCTTGGCAAAATCACCTATCTTCAATCCATACTTATTCATAAGACCGTTAACAGCTTCTGGAATAAATCTATCAAAGCCTATGTCTCTGATCCACCGATCCTCCCACTGACGGTCAAATGTTGAATTACTGCCCCGAAAATGATCAACAAAATCGTAAGTTAAAGAAAAAGAACCCTTATACTCGGCAATAACATCCTTATCGCTGACTAAAAAAGCCGCAGCTCCATCGCCGAAAATGAGTTCCTGAGTACTTCCTGTCCCGCCCAAACGATTTTCTGACGCACATACAACCAGGTTATTTGCACCCTGAGAAGCTATTGCTTCCAAGGCTGATAGAAGAGCAGTGGTTCCTGACTTGAGAGATCCACCAAAATCTGCGGATCGGACATTATCATTCATACACAATGCTCCGGCTACTATTCCAGCGTTCTGTCTTTCCTTGTAAGGAAATGATGTAGATGCAAAGTACACCCCATCCATTTCAGATCGATCAAAGCCATTTACGCAATCCAAACCAGCTGCAACAGCCATAGTAAGAGCATCTTCGTCAACATTCGCAACAGCTTTCTCTCCACGAGCATGAGCTATGTTCGCTTGATTAATCCATCCCATACTCTGATAAATCTTCATACGATCCAACCGATAGCGAGGTATGTACCCACCGTATGAACGAATCCCTACCATAATGACCTCCTGTTGTTATTTAAGATTAATATTTGACAAAAAACCCTTGTCGTAAAAAGGGTCAAAGGATTCACCTACCACCCCCTTTCGTGAAACGCAGTGATCGAATATTGTCCAGCACTGATAGAGAAATTCCACTTTCTGTGGAGCGCATGCTTTTCTAGTTGTGACGCATTCATTTCCTCGTTGGAAACCTTGATGCCGATTGGATATTTTCTATTTCACCATTCAATTCATCGCACTATAATGTGATACAGCGCGCCAGGTGGATCTATTCTTGATTTTTTCGGCACGCTCTATTCATAGCACATCCCTAGTGGACTGTAAACTACAAAACTAAAGGGAGTCCCCTATTTCTCCTCAGGAGAGAAAGCAGCGACTGTACTGGGGAAAAGTGGAGAAGCCAAGGGAAAAAGGGAGTGTGATTTTGGACTGTTTTTTTCGAATGGAGAGGTGTTTTTTGCTTGACTTACCCTTTAATAGGTGACCCCTTTAGCCCCCGAGTGTTCGGGATTGAATAAGTAAGCAATTGATTTTCTTGTGAAAATTATAAACAAAAAAAGGGAGTAAAATATAATGGAAACATCAACTTCAATCAAATTTAAATTAAAGTTCTTGTCCATTAGAGTAAATATATAATTATGTATAGCATTAACCATGATCAAAACTAGCAGCAAACCCCTTGACCACGATTTGCGCAAAACAACGAAGACAGAAGTTATTATGAAACCAACTGACATAAAAAAAGAGGTTCATCCGACTAAAGCGTACTTTGTCTCATGGATCGCCATGATTTTGAGTTTGAAGAACTCGATATCTCTAAAGCCATATGCCTTGCGTTTCATGGTTTTAATCTTGTTGTTGATTCCTTCCAGTGGGCCAGTATATATGGGATAGCCATAATACGCTAAGATGCCTGTGCGGTGTGCTGCAAGGGTCTTTGCGAATTTCATCAGCATTGAGATCCTGGAAGCTTGAGCTCGCCGGATCCAGGCATGCAAAAAGGCTTTCGCAGAAGCTTTATCTACTTGGGTCCACAGTTGTCGAAGATCTTCTTTCATATAATAGGCAGTTGCTAACGGTTCATTAAGCTTCAGTGCATCTTGGAGCCGTTGGTGTTCATTAC
>JAXHSZ010000357.1:0-2392 GCA_034190725.1 Thermodesulfobacteriota bacterium | reverse complement strand
GTCGAAAAATTGATTTTGTACATATACTTTTTAATGAATGAAATATCACAGTGAGGGGGGGCATCTTCGAAAGAGAGAGGTCCCCCTCACTGCATCTTACACCTTCTTTTTTGCCCACTGTTTTCGCCTGCCTCTCAGTGCATGCCAGCCTGAAAACACAGGAACTTGGTCGATCGGTGACTTCATCTGCTATGTTTACCAGATATGGGATACACCTTTTATTTACTCCATCGTGCAGATCTCCCCGGAGAAGTGAATGCGCTCATAATACACAACCTCGTATACATACCCCTGAACTGCAAAGATTTGCCATATGGAGCTGACTTACCTTGAGATGCTCGACCTTGCACGAGGATCCTCTTTGTCAACTCACACTTTACCAACGAATTCCATCGGCCGTTACCTCACGAGAATGCCCTTGCCTCAGCTAAGGGTTTATGCTAAGTTACTTTTATCATTGAACACAGTTCAGCTATAGGGGACGTGCACTTCTCAAACCCTTGCCGGGTGTACCACAAAAGCTTGGACACCGACGTGGAATACTTGCTTCATACCGATTGAAAAATACTATACAAAATATTTACTTCTGCCGGTATTACGCCACACTGAAGGTTTAATAATAAGAGTCAAAACAAATTGTCTTACCGAGAGGTGACAAATAATATTGATTCTTATTGATTCGAATGCTGTTCTTGACCTTTTCATAAATAGTGAACATCCAGAAATGAGATATTTTCAGCACGGTCAAGGAAGAGGATGATTTAAACCGCAGGAAATTTAAGAGATGACTAAAGGAGAATTACATGTCTGATTTTAATGGATTTCCTAAAGAGATGGTACAGTTTTTTAAGCAATTAAAGGAAAACAACACAAAGGAATGGTTTGATACTTACAAAAAAGATTATGAAGAATATGTCCAAAAACCAGCCAGACAATTTATTGTGGCCATGGGTGAAAAGCTTCAAACAATTTCACCAAGTATCAATGCTATCCCCAAAATCAACAAAAGCCTTTTCAAATTGCACAGGGACATACGATTCAGCAAAGATAAGAGGCCTTATAAAACCCATTTGGGGATATGGTTCTGGGAAGGTGAGAGAAAGAGGATGGATTGTTCGGGATTTTACTTTCATGTGGAAAATAAAATGCTGATGCTTGGTGCAGGCATTCACATGTTTTCAAACGAGCTTCTGAAACTTTACAGGGACGCTGTAGTTGATGAAAAGCATGCTCTGAAACTGAGAAAAGCAGTGGAAGATGTTTCAAAGAGTGGGTATATTATACACGGGATGCATTATAAAAAAGTGCCTCGAGGATATGACTCCTCACACAAGAATGTAGAATTTCTTCTTTACAACGGCTTAACCGCAATGGTACAAAGTGAAATCCCTGAAGAGTTTTATTCGGGTGCCATTATCGAGTATTCGTATTCACATTTTAAGAATATGCATCCCTTACATGATTGGTTAAGAAGGTCCCTGTAATATATTAATGTAAGTTCATTCAACGATGCCCTTTTTGTCGGACAAACAAAGGAGAGAACTGTGACAATATTGGTTATAGGTGGAACAGGTCCAACCGGTCACTTTATTGTGAGAGGGTTAAAGAAGAAGGGTCATACGGTCACTATCCTGCACTCAGGTCGTCATGAAATCCCTGAAACTCCAGATGGTGTGGAACATATACATGCAGATGCCTTCTCAGTGGATTCCCTCAAAAGTGCTCTTGAAGGAAAAACCTTTGATCTCTGCATTTCCATGTACGGTCGTTTGCGTCGCATTGCGGAATTAATGGTTGGAAAGGTCAACCGCTTTCTATCAATAGGGGGAGTACCTGCATATCGTGGACTGATGAATCCTGCTCTCTTCCAACCACATGGGCTGCCGGTGCCCACATGTGAGGAAGCACCCCTTGTTCAGTATATGGAAGAGGACGAAAAGGGCTGGCGGATTGTTCAGACGGAAGAGGTTGTGTTTCAATACCATCCCAATGCCACTCATTTTCGTTATCCATTCGTCTATGGTCCGTATCAACTGGTGCCGAGGGAGTGGTGTATTGTGCGTCGTATCCTTGACAACCGCCCTCATATTATACTCCCTGAAAGCGGACTCACATTATGTACCTTTGGCTTTTCAGAAAATTTGGCTCACGCAGTCTTGCTTGCTGTTGAGATGCCGGATAAGTCGTCAGGGCAGATATACAATTGCGGAGATGAGGAAGTGCTCTCCCTTCGTAAGGTTGTAGAGATCATTGCATCAGCACTCAATCATGAGTGGGAGATCGTCTCAATGCCTTGGGAACTGGCGGTTCCAGCACGTCCCCTGATGATGCAACCATTACCCACCCATCGAGTCTTGAGCATATCTAAAATACAAAGGGAGTTGGGGTATCA
>JAXHSZ010000356.1:0-3108 GCA_034190725.1 Thermodesulfobacteriota bacterium | reverse complement strand
CAGGGAACGAGCTAGATGATGTGGCTTTACAATTTTCCGTCCGTTCTCAGATAATGATGGCAATTCATCCTATGAAGGGAAAGCCTTGGATGTTTGGAATGCATCAGTGCACTCATGCCCGTGTCTGGACAAAAACTGAGCAACTACTTTTTAAAGATATAAGTTTTCGTGTTGTTGAAGGACTCAACAACCTCACCTTGCTCAGGGACTTGAAAAAATCAGAACAGAAATATCGCCGTTTTTTTGAAACTGTCCGCAATGGGTGGGCCTATCATAAAATAGTTGTGGACGACAACAATAACCCGATTGATTATATATTTCTTGAAATCAATCCAGCCTTTGAACTTCAGACTGGACTTAAAAGAGAAAATGTCATTGGCAGAAAGGTAACAGAAGTTTTACCGGGAATTGAGAAAGATACTGCCAATTGGATCGGCAGGTATGGGAAGGTTGCTTTAACTGGTGAAAGTACCTCTTTTGAAAATTATTCTGAATCTATTAAGAAATGGTATACGGTTACCGCGTCCTCCCCAGAGAAAGGGTATTTCATCGCTGTTTTTGAGGATATCAGTGAAAGAAAAGAAAATGAGGGAGAAAAAGAAAAGCTTATTGTTGAACTACAAAAAGCTCTTGGAGAAATAAAAATGTTACGAGGGATATTGCCATTTTGTTCCTTCTGTAAAAAAATTCGTGATGATAAAGGCTCCTGGGAAAAGGTTGATGTATATATCTATAAACATTCACAAGCCGACATAAGTCATAGCGTTTGTCCAGAGTGCATGCAAAAACACTATCCCGAATATAACGAATAATCACATACAAAATGAAACCCATGTTTGCCGAACCAGCTAGTGCACGGGACGGCAAAAGACCGCCGCCCGTGACAAGCACGATGGGCCTCCTATCGGAGGCCCATCGCCAGGATGAGGAGGGCGATTCCCTGCCCATCAATCGGATGGAGCAGATGCGTTGAGGCGCCCTCTTCATCCTGGCGGTAGAGGGCGTTGTTGAAAATATTAACTTATATAATCGAGATTCAATGAATAATGGCGGTCGTTATTAATATACACCGAAGTCAAGTGTCCTTTCATGCTTAAAATGTCACGTAGATTATCTCCACTTTCTGTAGTGTCAAGTGAAAGATAGTTGTGATGTGATGTGTGGGCAGGAGGGAATGTTGTTCCTGACTAATTTAGTGTTCATCCAGAAATGAGATATTTTCTGCAAGGTCAAGGAAGACGAAGATTTTAATCGCAGGAATACATTGGGTATGTAGGGGCACGTTGCTACGTGCCCTTACATCTGAGTCTGACGCAGAGATTGCGGAAAATAGCCATTTATGGATGGGCACAATTTAATGGAGGTTTCCATAATATGGAACCAAAATCAATAGTGTTCTTTTTTTCTCCGGGGGGAAGCACCCGCTGTATCTCGGAGGTTATCACAGAAACACTCAACAAACTGGGAAAGAAACCTTTGACTTTTGATATTTCCAGAGAGGACCAACTGCACAACCTTCAAAGACACCTGAATGATCTCCCTGCCCGCAGCTGCCTTTATGTAGGTTCCCCTGTCTATGCCTGCCATCCTGCCCCTCCAATTACACAAGTCCTTTCACAGATATCAAAGGGGGATGGATGCTATGCTGTTCCATTTGTGACCTGGGGAGCCGTTACCAGCGGCGTCGCCTTACATGACATGGGAAAGTTGCTCACTGCAAAAGAGTATACAATCATAGGTGCTGCAAAAATTGTAGCAGTTCATTCTCTTACATGGAAATTTCATTCGCCTTTAGGGAATGGGCATCCAGACCAAGAAGATGAGCGCCTCGTCAAAGGATTAGTGGAAAGGGTGTGTAAGAAATTATCAAATGATCCCGTTGAAACACTCTCCCTAGAAATGCTGAATTATCAGCCGGCTGAAGCTCAAAAGGTGATGGAACATGCCAGTATCGAGAAAGCGAAAAAGCTCCTGCCCCCCAGACAGTTGGACAGAGAGTTGTGCACAGGATGCGGCATCTGCGCTGATATCTGCCCAATTCATACAATCACCTGTGAATTTTACCCGGATTTCGGCCCAGAATGTATTTACTGCTTTAACTGTGTTCGTCATTGTCCGGAAGAGGCTATCAAAGCAGATTTCTCACAGATGGAAGAAATTTTGAGAAATAGAGTCAAGGAAAATGCAGAAGATCCCCTTTCTCAAATTTTTATTTAGTACCCATCCATAAGCTCTGTGTATGCAGACTGCTCAGGGGATTTGGTGCAGAAAATTGCCATTTAGAGATGGACATCAGTTTTTATATTGTCGATTCCCTGCGAGCCGGATTTATTCTTTTCAAAGACAATCTCCAGATTTGTCCCGTACTTCTCCATATTGGAGATTGCTTCATCTGTCTTGGACAGAAAGTAATTATATGGAATCAAGGTGAGAATGGCTATGGCCAAGCCTGTGGCAGTTGTTATCAAGGCCTGGGCAATTCCTGAGGTCACGGCTCTGGGATGCTCGATGCCGGTGGAGCCAAGAAGGTCAAAGGAATCGATGATGCCCATCACCGTACCTAATATTCCCAAAAGGGGAGCCATAGTGATCATAGTATCGAGAATGGGAAGATATCGTTTCATTCTTTGTATTTCCTGGGAAGCAGCCATTTCTAATGCGCTGATAAGAGAAAAGTCCCTGTGAACAAGCCCACAAAATAGAACCTTTGCCACGTAGTCTCCTGAACTGCTTGCGATCTCCACAGCTTTCTGATAATCCCCCTTTTCCGAAAGATTCAGGATCTCATCCACCAAAGTGGGAGTCTTTCTTCTCTCCTCTCTTATCCAGAAGATGATCCGCTCAATCACCACAGTCAAAGATATGAATGAACAGAGTAAGAGCGGATACATTATGGGGCCGCCCTTCAGAAAATATTCCATCATCTCAAAACCAATCCTCCATTTTTTATCATTGGAATCGTGTTGCCGATAAAAGTGAGATTCTATAACCTAAATTGAGCGATTCTTTCCGTCACGAGAGGTTGTAGGTTGCTGAATATGGAGTAAAAAACGATTCGAAGTGGACGAAAGTGAAGCCACCCCTTCAGTGAGTTCGATTCGAAACGTT
>JAXHSZ010000355.1:0-10266 GCA_034190725.1 Thermodesulfobacteriota bacterium | reverse complement strand
CTCCTGTTCTAGAAATAAATTCATACCGTGGGTCCTGAATCTTTCCCACCATTACAAAGTCAACATTCATATCCTGTGAAAGAATTGATAGCTCAATAAATCTTTCAGGATTCTTTGATGACTTGAGGTTGGCAACCCAGACCACATAGGGCCTTGGCCATGTAAAGGGAATATATTCCTTGTTCATTGCATTGCTGATATGGACCTGTCTTTTTACAGGCAATTGATGGAGAAGGTCAGGATTGAGAGAAGTGCATGCATCTACAAGAAAAAATCCTAGATAATTCCAGAGGGTTCTTGTAGATCTCCAAAACGAGACAAGGTAGCGAATACCTTGAATAACCTTATGGATTGTACCATGAGTTGGATGGCTTCTGGGTTTTTTCCATATCCATGGTTTGATGTCATACCGTGATGAGATTGCAAATACAAAGGGGATACCTAGAAATTTTGCGATAAGGGAAACTGTAAACAGGTGGTTTTTGTGAAAACGCCAGTAAATAATGTCTGGATGGAAATTTTTTAATGTTTTATAGTAAGAACCAATAAAAGGATTTTCAATTCCTGTTGTCTGATAAGAACAGTCATACTCTTTTTTGCCAGGGTTCACTACTCCGTATAAGACTTCATGACCTAATGAGGTGAGAGCTTGAGCGATCAAGTCACACTGTATCTCGCTTCCTCCTATCTCATCCTGGGGGTGTTGATTGACAAGCAAGATTTTCATTGAGGTAGCGGGCCTACTGGGTGCTGGATTCCATCAGTGGTGGAGGGTTTGGTTTTTCGGAATGAGAATCTGACTGATCTTCCCATTTTCGATAGAACGCTGTGTAGCCAGATAAGAAAAAGAATAGGAACACCATCAGGTTTAAATCAATGGTCATGGTGTAGAAGAATGATAAGATAAATACAGTAATCAGAGTCAGCATGCCCAATGAAAACGCACCGATAAAATCTGATCGTCTGCAGAGCTTCAGCGTATCCCAAAAGACAGTTGACACGAGAAGAAAAAAGAGAAGCGTCCCGATGATGCCGATCTCCCAGAAGAGCTTGGTGATAGAAACTTGACCTACGTCATACATCATGGCTTCTCTGTGATATTTTCCGGTCATTGCTTTAGAGAAAGAAATTGACACGTTGCCCACACCATGTCCGAAAATCATTTGGGGACCACGCAAAGCCTTATTCACAGCATAAAATATGGGATCGATTCTGGTCGCCATGTAATTATCTATCCATTCTTCATCGGAGGCAAAACGTGATATCCCGTGCCCCCAGCGTTTCATCTGAAAATGATCGTAGACGTTTTTCAATGTAAAAGCAACTCCACCGAACACCACGATTACGAAGAGGGCGATGACAACATTCTTCCTCTGTTTCTTGATGAAGATCAGAGGAAAGATGAATGACAACGGGAGCAAGACAAAGGTTATTTTTGTCTCATTGAGGGTGGTTGGGAGAAATACAAGTATGAGCGAGATAACGAAAAAACGAGTGGAAATCTTTTTTTGTAAATAGAACGCCACAAGAAAGGAGATAATCGAGATCAAAAACAGTGACAACAACCCTGAAGTATGATAGCCGAGGGTTCCTCCCATTGGGTCCCCTGACAGAACCGCTCTGAAGGCAAAGAAACGCTGCCACACGACTACCGGCAATTGTACACAGGCCAGGCCCAAGATGAATAGGAGAATCTTTTTCATCTTATCATCATCAAAATTAAAGAAAGCAGGAAGCAAAAAGAGCGGAATAAATTTACAGTAGGTGCGCAAACCTGCCATTACAGGACCAAAACTCACATCATTTATGGCCAATCCCATGAATATGTGGAGAATATAAAGCAACAACAGGAGAATATATTTAAACGGCACGTTGATTTTTTTGTATATTGCGAGTGAAACGAGAATATAAAAGGCAACCAGAGACGAAACCATCTCAGGAATCCAGGTCATAATACGGACACCGATATTATAATTTGCATAAAGCCAGTCAAAGACAAAGATGCTTAAGAACAGAATGTAAATCAGAATGTTTATCATTTTAACCTGATCCGTTTGATTTGATATGTTTTAGAGAAAAGTTCTATAAGTCATTTCTGGATGGGCACTAGTGAGCTTTCATCCAATATCGGCCCTGCTTTTTATACATCTCTTTTCCCCCATTTGCAATATGTTTTACTGGGAATCCATTTTCATAAAACCAGTGATGTAAAATTCTGGGGGTACCGTCTCTATTTTTGAATCGGACTGACCAACAGATTTCTTCAGTCTTGAGACCGTCTGCAGCAAATTTTTCAAGACTTACAGGTTTGCCGTCTCCGCTAAAATATTCACGGCTGAACAATATACCGTTTTTATAGGATAACTTCCGTATTACAGTTCCATCAGCCGCCAAATCCTCTGAGACGCTTATGAGACCATGAACAAGGAATTCCCTTCGGATAAGACCATCGTGAATATGATGGGTTTCTTTTATGGAGCGGTCTGACTTCAGGGCTTCAGCTTTCGAAGTTTGCTTACCGTTAACGAGCCAAGTATGACTTGTCCAGGAAAAATCAGCAGGTGTTTTCCTCAGGATGGTAAGCATTGCCGGACTGACAAGTTGAATGGGCTTGCTTGGTTTCCCACGGAGACCGCTCCATTCAACGGCAATTGCCTGGTAGACACCAACTCGTTCCAGCGCAAAATTCATACCTGGACGTAATGGTTCTTTATTCAATCTTATACCATTTCTTTCGAGATAGTATCCTGCCGTTTCCCAATGATTCTCACCTGGAATCAATTCAACTTTGTTGTTTTGCATGCGAAGGTGAGGGGGGTCAGGCAAACGGATCACACTGATGTATACATCGGTTTGTCTCTGCCAGAGTAATGGATTATTATGGTCTTCATTTACGGCGCTTAACAACCATTTTTTCGGACTTCTGGCTCTCTTCCTTGCTTCTTCATGTAACAATCTCGATTGAAAAGGGACAACATACCATCCTTTCTTGAGGAAATCATACCTACCGGTTTTATAGAGATGACGTGATATCCTTTCGAATGAGGTTGCTGTCTTGGATTCATAACCCACAACTTCTTCATGTATCTCAAGCAGACCTGAGTCGGGAAATCCTATTGTGCTCTCCACCATCAAGCTCTTTTGATCGGTTATGGTTTTGATTATTCTGGTAAAAGGGTGTTTTGCAATATTGAAATTAGAAACGAAACAGATTTTTGTTCCGTCCGGGCTCCCTTTTGGGTCAGAATCATAGAGATGTGATCTGTCTCCAGCTTTTATAGGAAAACTCATGGACGACGGGACCCTTGGTAACCGTCTTCCTTCTCCGGAACGTAAATCTGCAACTCCATAGTCTCCGCATATCCAACGACCGTTCTTCCCGCAAGGACTTATGTCACCGAAATGGACATTGGCCAGAAGGTGAATGTTGCTGGGAAAGGGTTCATTCCAAAAGCGGCCTCTTGCCTGATAATTCCCAATGAGTTGATACTCACCATCACCTGACCATGAAAAATGAACGTTATGAACCATAGATGCTCCGATCCTCTCATTTGAACCGTCAAGATCGAGCCATATCCGGCTTGCCCCAAAATCATTATACGCATCCTCAGCACGGATACTTAACATATCATAGGCAGGATTGCACAGAGGCCGCTTGGCCTGAGTATTTTTATAGATGATTTCAGGTTCACTCATGGGCGCGATGACTGCTCTGGCTGTGAACCATTTTTTTCCCTTTAAAAAGCCTAACCTTTTATTACCATAAATCCAGCGGTCTTCACGATCTGTTGAACCTAAAAACTCCATCCCCCAGGAAACAAGTTCTTTTCGACCAGAGTCAACTTCATAGCGCATGACTTCAGTTCCCCGTTCCCATGGATCACCGGCGTTTCGATTACGCCTGGCATAAAACAGCCAATTGTGTTTTTTCGCCCACCGCGGTGTCTTGCCGGAATCAGCCAAGATATCCTTGCCTGTTTTGAGATCAACTATATGAATTTCATTTCTTCGTTTTGGATAATGTGTATAGCAGATATATCGCCCATCCTGACTCCAACAGTCTGTGTTATGATAATTGGCATGATCTCGAATGGCAGAATCGTGAGTAAGACGCCAATATTCAATAACTTTTCCATCCGGATGGGTGTCTTTGAAACGTATGATTTCTGCCTGAGCAGCCCATGAGAGTAAATTCAGATTAAAAAGAACCAATACAAATATGAGTAAAAGGCGCCTTCTCGATGTATTATGGAATATTGATGTGATTTTAAACTGTATCCTGGAGAGCTTTTGAGGCTTTTTATGAGGCGAAGATCGATCAAAACAATTTATCCAGCTTTTGTTCGTGATTCCTGTTTGAAGAAAATGAGGCACTGTGGGCACTTCAGACTTTCTCGCTTGTGCCCATCCAGAAATGGCTCTTTTCCGCAATCTCGACGCCAGACTCAGATGTAAGGGCACATTGCAATGTGCCCCTACATACCCAATGTATTCCTGTGGTTAAAATCTTCGTCTTCCTTGATCTTGCAAAAAATATCTCATTTCTGGATGGGCACTCGCTAGCACTACTCCTCGAAATGACAGGAAAAGAATCGTGAAGTCAAGAATTTTAGGTGGTTTTCCTTTTTCTGACCCTTCTCGCAAAAAGAATCATGTGGGCTTATAAAATCTTGTATAACCACCCGGGAATCACCTGTATTGTATTATTCAGAACAACCCCTCCAATCAAACATTCGTTATCTACAAGCACTGTTTTTGCTTTTTCTGCTACTTCCCTTCGTACCTTGAATGCCTGAATCACCATGAATGTAAGATCAGAAGCATTGGCAGTGCTCAGAGAATCCGGTGAACTGAGAACAGGTGCTGAATCCAGAAAGATATAATCGTAATGATCACGAAAACCGTTCACAACTTCGATCAATTTCTCCTGTTCAATTTTGCCGGCATACTCTTTGAAGGCGCTGCCGCAAGTCAATATACTGATATTAGGGGCTTTTGTTCTCTGAATTGCATCTTGAGCATTGATCCCACCGTGTAATATATCCGTAAGCCCTGTCTCAAGAGATACATTAAATATAATATGCAATTCAGGATGATGGAAGTTGGTATCAATGACCAAAAAGGTTTTGTCACTCTTCTTTTCCGCCACATTGTTCATCAGGTTGGCAATGATCGTTGAAACGCCTTCATTACCCAGACTGCAAGTGAAGTTAAAGACTTTACAATCATTTTTTTTATGGAAAAAAATAATCTTCTTTTCCAGGTCCCCAGTCTGCTTCTTGTTTTCCAGGTCAAGAAACCGCCACCCTGACTCAGTGGTGCTTTCTTTTTTGATCATCGCTTCATAGGTTTTTGCCATTTTTAGAATGTCTCCATGAATGTGTCATAATTATTTTATGTAATTTCCTGGAAACTGCCGATCACCGGTATTGACAACAATCCTTCAACATCATCGGCTGTTTTCAACCTACGGTCCAATGCCTCTAAGATAAAGGGGATACAGAGAGCAGCAAAAAGTCCGAGGTAAATGGAGATGGAAAATAAGAACATCTTATTCGGAGAGACGGGTCTGAGAGCAACCCTTGGATGGTCGGCAATACTTACATTAGCCAGGTTTCTGTGTTTTCGCTCTGAATAGATGCGGGAATCTTCTGTCTTTGAACTATAAATAAGATAGTTGTTTTTATGGATATCCACATTTCTCCTTAATGCCTGTAAAATCTTTTCGTTCTCTTTGAATTCATTGGCCGTAGCTTCCAATTGAGATATTTTCCCTTTCAGGGATTTTTTCTTCATCCCCATACTCTGGAGTTCTAACTCATCGGTCTTGAGTGCCTTGATTATTTCGTTTCTGATTTCGTTTTCAATCATCGCAATCTGATCGGTTATTTGTATGTATTCTCTGCTTGTAGCAGTAAAAGTCTTACTGATCTCAGTTCTTCTGATACGGAGTGGGACAATACCCTTCTCAAGTTCTACGATTGCTGGAATAATCCGCATTTCCTTGGTTACAAGCACCTCATCACTGTTTTTAAGCCCTTCTTTCAGAATCTCAATTCTGCCTTTTGCCTCATCATAGGCAATTTCAATGAGGTGAAGTTCCTTGGTTAATTCAGTAAGAAGACCTATATTAGCCTCGTTCTGTTTCTCAAGATCAACAATGCTCAATTTCTTCTGAAATTCCTTCAGTTCCTTTTCGGCTTGCTCCAGCTCAACGCGGTAGCCCTTCGCCTGGTCATCATAAAATCTTTGCCCTTCATCAATGCTAAAAACCTCATTATGATATTTAATATACACTTGTAACAGTCGGCTCAGAACTTCGGCGGCGCTCTTCTGATTTTGAGATTTTAAAGTAACGAGAATCATATTCGATCTGAAAATGCCTTCAATTTCCAGTGATTTTTTGAGTACAGCGACTTGTGCTTCAAATGGAGACAGTGGTTTCCCTTTTAGCCTTAACAGAATGAGAATTCTATTCACAATCCCATCTATGACGCCGGTTATTCGATCAAAGATGCCTTTTTCTCTTAATCTGAGTTCCATTTCACCATTATCAAACGACTTGACTGTTTCCTCCAAGACTTTATCACTTTGGATCAGTTCCATCTCCGTATTGATGTCTTCTCTGGAAACGGACTTTATGAGTTGCCTCTGGTCTTGACCGGCAGTAATCACGACATCCTGATCAGTCTTGGGTAGTAAAACTAATTTTGCAGTGCTTTTATAAACAGGTGTTGCCGTATACGCATAGAACATCACTGCGAAGATAATCAGTAGAAAAACGAATAGAGCTTGCTTTTTCCAAAAGAACCAGATTCGGAAAAAATCCCTAGAAGAATGTAATTTCGTAATAGCCATATTTCATGCCTTTTCTCTGTGTTATTTTATAATTGGCTCATGGTCCACCAATGTGCCTCCTATGAAGTAATCGGCACTAAAAAAGTCAGGAACCATCCTATTTATGTATTGTTCAACAAACAGATTTCTTCTTGCTATTGAGGTCTTAGGCACATAAACAATATCATATTGTTGCAATAAGATGTCCTGACTGATATCACCACTATGAAGGATCTTTTTGAGATTGACCAGTCTGCCCCAGGGTTTGCGGTCTTTATCCCTACTGATGACTAAAACAGTCCTTTTCTCAGCACTGTCCAATACACCCCCTGCCCGTGCAATTATTTGACTGACACTGTGCGGTCCTTCCATAAGATAATAATTCGGTTGGCGAACCTCTCCCATTACATAGACCAGATTGGCTTTCATTACTTTTAAGATCAATGAGACAGTCAGGTTGTCAATGAGTTTCCTGTACTCTTCCGTAACGATCTTTCGAAGCTCAGGGAGGGTTCTTCCCCTAGCCAGAATGTCATTCAATACAGGAAAGGAGATGTATCCATCTGGTCTGACCGTGGTCAGCTTACTCTGACCACGGGGAGCCGTAGTAATGGCCCTTTTTAGATGATCTATGGCACGGTTGTACTGGACCATAGTAATGGTTATGACAGGATCTTTAAAGATATCGCTATAGAGTGTTGTGAGTTCTTCCTGTAATTGAGCTGGAGTCATACCTAAAACAAAGACATCACCTTTGCGTGGCATGGCGATATTGCCGTCCGGTCTGACCGTCAACTGACGGTTGATATCACTGTGATAGGCAAATTCAACTCTGAGTATGTCACCAACAGACAGATAGTACTCACGTGTGGTCGGTTTAGGAGTGTAGTGATAGATGATCTCAATCACATCCCCAGGCCCGAGTTCATATTCATACTCCACCCGTGGCATGGGTTTGTCATAAATGGTGTCTTTTTTAATTCCTATCTCTGATGGGCCGGCACAGGACATACAAAAGAATCCCACCAATAATAATGAAACAACGAACTTAAAATTTTGCATCATTTTCATCACCTGAAATGTAGCAGTTATTCCTTTACGTACTCTTATAAAAACGGCAGATACTCGAATTCAAGTTTTTTTACAACCTTTTCGGCTTGATTTCTATTTGAGAAAATACCAACATACACTCTGAAGACCTGATTTTCTCCCTGCATCGAAGGAACAAAAAATGCCCTTTCCCCCCCATCAAGTAAAGCTTGCGTCGTGAGTTGAGTTTCCTTGAAGTTATAAAATGAGGCATAATGGATATGAAAATTATTCCCCTCTCCTTCTACAATCATGGAATCTCTGGTTATATGAGGCAGTGTTATTTTTCGGCCATGGTATATTTTATCTATATTCTTTATGCTTTCATTCGCCATTTGAATGAGATCGATCACTGTTTCAGAATTTGAACCGTACTCCCTCAATGCGATAGAAGCAAGCCAATCATTCGGCTTGATCATCTTTGATTTGGCAAGCAGGTTGGAGGTTTTACTTTTTGAAAATGATGTGAAATCCCTTTTTGGTATCTTCACACGATCGGGAGATATATGGACAATCTCTTTATTCTCAGGTTGTTGTATGTTTTCCTTAATCAATTGTCTCGAAGAATCGTCACTCACCTCATCCGAAAGAGAAGAAGAATGCGACTGAGCAACGACATGCAACGGCCTTTGTATTTGATCCTCCTGGAGCAAGTTATTTGGGGTATGTTGTAAATGAGACTGACTGTGCATCATGTCCGAATTTTTTTGTTCGAATACTGTATCACGACTATTTGATACAGATGCTTCAGATGGAACTTTGTCAGCGAATGCGGGAGAATGAAATTGAGGACCTGTGTAAGGGCTGTCAGAATG
This sequence comes from Thermodesulfobacteriota bacterium, assembly GCA_034190725.1. Lineage (GTDB taxonomy): Bacteria > Desulfobacterota > UBA8473 > UBA8473 > UBA8473 > JAXHSZ01. The sequence continues at coordinate 1,525 of JAXHSZ010000355.1, read as the reverse complement.
CATAAGTAATTGAGTGGTTCTGTATTGTGAAAAGACATACCCTCCGAATGCAACGAATAATACGGCAACGGCACTTGCAATGGCCCACGTTTTTCGTCCTTTTAAGAATGATAAGGGATCTATCGGTTTTTTAGCAGACACCTGAGCCATGTCGTCAACGACTTCTTTTGTCATTTTCTTGTCAATGAGAGGGGCCTCAAGAGCATATCCAATAAGGAGTGCATTGTCGCAAATTTGATTGATGAGCCGTGGGATACCCCGGCTTTGTCGCCATATAAGGGCGAGTGCCTTGTTTGTAAAGAGCTGATGGTCACATCCTGCTATGAGTAAACGATGCTTTATGTATTCAGCAGTCTCTTCTTCACTCAATGAATCAAGTTGGCGGTTGATGACGATCCGCTGTTTGAGGGATTTCTGTGAATCCCGATCCAGCACACTATAAATTTCATTCTGACCAACCAAAACTATCTGTACAAGCTTGTACTTCTCATTTTCTATATTAGACAAAAGTCTTATTTCTTCAAGGGATTCTTCTGACAACAAGTGTGCTTCATCAATGATGACAATTACCCTGCGACCTTCTTGGTGGAGAGTTTCTAATGTGTTGCGTAAATTTTCAATGCTCTCCAGGCGGTTTTTCCCGTCAAAGGATAATCCAAGTTTTTTTCCAAGAAGTGCATAAACATCATCGAAGGTGCTTCGTGGGTGTATGATGTTAATGACAATGTGTTCCGTATTGATCCTTTGCAACAACGCCCTGATAATAGTGGTCTTTCCTGTTCCCACTTCTCCTGATAAGAGGATAAATCCTTTGGCAGACTCGATCCCGTACAGGAGCGCAAACAATACCTCTCTGTGTTGTTGGGACAGATAAAGAAACAGAGGATCCGGAGTGTTTTCAAAGGGTCTGCTTGTTAAATGATAATGGCTCGTATACATATTCAGTTACACCTGATGAAATGAACAAATAAAAATAGGGCCATGTATCTCTTTCTACTTGCTGAATTTGAATTCTATACGTCGGTTCAGAGACCTTCCTACAGGTGTCTCGTTGGTAGCTTTTGGAATGCTGTATGAGTGCCAACTGATTGAAAGCTTCTCGGGTGTGATTCCTTTTTCCATGATATAATTGAGCCCGGCTTGAGCACGCCTTTTGGAGAGTCCGATATTGTATTCCATACTCCCGAAATTATCTGTGTGACCGCTTATCTTCAGGTTCAATAATGGATATTTCATCAGCATAGCGACCACTTTGTCAAGGATAAGACGGCCTTCCGGTTTCAGATTGTACTTGTCAAAATCAAACAAAACGTCTGCAAGGACTGTGAGTTTCCAACAGCCGTTTTCATCGACGGGGAGGCCTGGGGGTGTGTCTGGGCAGTCATCCATGTCATCCGGTACACCGTCACCGTCACTGTCCGGTGGAAGCTCTTTTAAAAAGACTTCCTTGACAAAATCATGCATATTCTGTCGGTTCAACAGGGAGTCTCCAGTGACTGCAATTCCGCACTGACCTGCTTTTGCG
>JAXHSZ010000354.1:0-2188 GCA_034190725.1 Thermodesulfobacteriota bacterium | reverse complement strand
ACCAGGACCAGGACGCACTTCTCCCTTTACTCCAATGAGAGCATTTTTCTAGGTACGCTTGCTATTCCAAGCCGTTATCGACTATGACGAATCCAGAAGCTCTGTTTTTTCCGATGATCCATTCGCTGAAAAGAATGGACATTGTGAGATTTTCGCCACCTGTCTCATTCGTCCTTTTCTGCATACAGGGCATATGCTTATGTCAACACCGGTCAGTTCAAACAGAAGCTCCTGAATTGTCTTTTCCGCAGGCTCAGGCAGTTCACGAGAAAGACCCATGAGCTCACGACACTTTCCGAGGCATCTTTTTTTGGATTTGTTTGCAAGGACACCGAACTGTCGGATGAGTATGAATCCATTTGGCAGTACATGCAACAAAAACGTCGGATGAACTCATTCGCTTCGCGTGTAAGATTATCTCTTGTTTATGCAATCACGATTTGGATTTCACCCATACAAAACCGAAAGAAATGAGTAAAAACAGGCCAAGAACGGCCGGTGTCAGTGTCCAGGCTTTACGTTTCTCTTTTCTGACTCCTGAAACCTGAAACAAATAAGCATCATAATGTCAATTTTCATCAGTCCATGATTTGACCATGAGAGTCAACACGCCTGAAAATACAAACCACTAAATGAAGGATTACTTGTCCATCCTTCCCTGATTCAATTTATCCCATACTCCTTCAACTTCAACTGAAGTGTCCTACGGCTGATTCCCAGGATATCTGCGGCGTGGGTCCTGTTTCCTTTGGTCTCTTCCAGGGTTCTGAGAATCATCTGCCTCTCCACCTCTTTTAAGGATTTGCCCGGGGTCAGAAGAAACCAAGGGTCACATCTTAGAAGAAACCAAGGGTCACATCTTAAATATTAAATGATGGTTTGAATAATTAATATTTAAGATGTGACCCCTCTCTTTTCCTCACCGATGGCAAGGGCTGAATCGTGAGAGACCCTCGTATTCAATCCGTAATGACCGAGCCAGGAGTATCTCCCCCCTTTTCCTTGCCTTGAGATAGTGAAGATCCATTTGTGATGCTCGAATTGTAAACAAGACCAAATCACGAGTCAATACTTAATATTTAAGATGTGACCCCAGTTTGTTCCATAAGATGTGACCCCAGTTTGTTCCAATATTTAAGATGTGACCCCAGTTTGTTCCTAAGATGTGACCCCAGTTTGTTCCTGTTTTTGCCGAACCACAGCGAAATATTGAAAAGCATCTCACTGAAAAAGGAACGGACATTATATGCATGTCCCGGTCCTTTCTCTTTTATATGAAACATGGGCATGGGTATTCCCCACAGTAACTTTAATCCTTCCTCCAGAAATCTGGGGGGATTATTCCAATCAAAATAATCTCCTTCAAGCTTGCGCATTATGACGCTGCGTTCAGCATGCCCGATCCAGATACGTCTTTGTTGTTCCGGAGAATATTTCCTTGGCCAACAGCATTGGCCGTCTCTCAATGTTTCATCCTCCTGAATCTGTGGAGGGCCTTCTGCATATACGAGTTCATGATAACTGTAATATGGATCAGAGGGGTCATCAGGATTTATAAGTCCCAACGCGAACTCGGATAAATTTTCCACACTGGCTTCACGGGTTCTTGTATGGCATTCTCCGCATCTGTTTCTCACAAAGATGGGATGAATATCATCAACCCATGTAACGCCAGGGAGTTTACCCTCTTTAACAATATATGGGATATTCAATGACTGCGGCTCATCTTTTGAGCCGGGAGCCTTATGTTTTCCGTGAGGTTCCGCATTCAGTGGATAAATGAGGTATACCAAAAGAATGATCAATGCTGTAATGAAAAATCTTATACTCATTTTCGGTCTCCTTAAAAAAGAATTTTGATAAGCATTTACGAATAAGGGTCCCCAGGTTTCAGGTATCTGGTATTAGATTCAAGAGAGAGTGTTTTTTTTGTATGTTTCTCTCCTGTAAACTGGCACCGGAAACCAAGATGGGAGTCCTTGTGAAAGTAAATTATCACCACAGAAAAACATCGGTATAAAGCCTCTGAACGATTATAAAACGAATTTGTCTATTCAAGGCTTGAATGCCTGAAAAAGGATTTAAATCTGGGCGGAGAAGAACTTTATTCAAAATCGTATTGTCAATCCCACCCCTCCTTCAAAGTCGGAATGGTATTGCGCAATAATCGAAAGATATTTATTGAAAA
>JAXHSZ010000353.1:0-10103 GCA_034190725.1 Thermodesulfobacteriota bacterium | reverse complement strand
ATAAGGGGGAGTATGATCGGTGTTAGACTATTCACTTGTGTTTGATGCTTTTGTGGCATTCTTGACCACTCATTCTCAGTACATCATTTATATTTCAACATTTTCAGTCTTGGTTCTTGGAGGATTAGGATTCCCTATTCCTGAAGAGGTAACCCTCCTGGGGAGCGGTTTTTTGGCTTATGAAGGGTTCAGTAATTTAATCATTGCCCTTCCTGTTTGTTATGCAGGGGTTCTCCTCGGAGATTTCATACTCTTCTCTTTGGGAAGAAGATGGGGTGACGATATTATAAAACATCGCCTTTTGGTAAGGCATATTACTGAAAAACGACTGGATCGGGCCAGAAAATTCTTTGATGGACATGGCCTCAAAACGGTTTTCATAGCACGATTCGTCTCCGGTTTCCGAATCGTTGCCTTTGCCACTGCAGGGATTTTGAAGATGAGAGTCTGTCATTTCCTTACAATCAATACACTTGCCGCCTTAATCAGTGTCCCCCTCTTTATATTAATTGGTTACTTGTTCGGTGCCAATATCAATACGGTAATCGAAATATTTTACAGAACCGATACCCTCATCTTTGTCTCCATCTCTGTTTCGATTTGTCTCTTTCTGACATATCGTTTCTGGAAAAAGAAAAAAAAGTAAGAGGACAGTTCACTGGGAGCAGGGATCAGGTTTCAGGGGAAGACCAAGTCAACCTTCATCATCTTTGTCTCCGTTCAAGGACTCCCCTGGAAGAATAAAACTTCCATTGATCCATTTGCCAAGGTCAATGAGTTTGCATCTCTCCGAGCAGAAAGGACGAAATGGATTTTGTTCCCATAGAGTTTCTTTGCCACATCTCGGGCATTTTATTTGTAACTGCTTTTTCTCCAATCTCACTCACACAGCCTTCACATATAAGAAAAAAAGTATCAGTTCAGCAAATGTCTCTGCCGTTTTTCTTCATGGTTATACATGAAAGAAACTTTATCATTGATGCTTTTGTGTGGTTAGGATGTATCATCACGAACACTCAAATGTTGGTTTCAGGTGTCAGGTTTCAGGTGTCAGAAGAGAGAAAGACTAAAAATACACTCTTCACTCAAGTATAGTAATTTTTTTTCGACCTCAATGTCCTTTCTATACACATAGCTTTGATTTTTATTGCGTTCTTTCTTGAACCCGAAACCCGAAACCAGACACCTGAAACCTGTGAACCTTGAACTCGTGAACAGCCACCAAGTTTCTTATGAGCTTTTTAAAAAGAGTCGCTAGGCGGCAATCAAATTTTAATCACCCCTCCGCAGTTCTTGCTTCAGGTTTTTAAGACATTACATTTAGACCACCTTAAGCCCCATGGATCTGGCGATGATGGTTCTCTGCATCTGAGAGGAACCTGCACTTACGGTAATGATACGTGCGTCTCTAAAATATCTTTGCATATCGTATTCCATGGAGTATCCATATCCTCCCATAATTTGCATACCCTGATTTGTCAGACGGGCCAGGGTTTCGGATCCAAAGAGCTTGGCCATTGAGACTTCTCTCATACAAGGCATTCCCTGGTCAATCATCCAGGCAGCACGATACGTCAAAAGCCTTGCTGCATCCACCTCTGTTTGCATATCCGCAAGCATATGGCCTATTGCTTGAAATGTACCAATAGGACGCCCAAATTGCACCCGCTGTTTTGCGTGTTCCGCAGCATCATCCACAACTGTCTGGGCATTTCCCACATACCCGGCACAGGCAAAGAGCCTCTCCAACTCCAGGCCTGACATGAGAACAGTCCAGCCCCCGTTCAGCTCACCCACCAGATTTTCTTTGGGAACCTTGACATCATCAAGAAACAGCTCTGTGGCGTGGATGATCTTTCTTCCAAGGGTTTTAATGATACGGATATCGATTCCGGGAGATTTCGGGTCAACAAGGATCATACTGATTCCTTTATGTCTGGGCAGATCCTTATCCGTTCTAACGGCCATAGTCATGATATTTGCAACGTCTGCCCCGGTAATGAAGACTTTTTGTCCATTTATAACAAACTCATTCCCATCAAGGACGGCTGATGTGACCAAGGAGGCAACATCTGATCCTGCATTGGGTTCGGTCAAGGCAATAGACCACATCATCTCTCCATTGATCACCTTTGGGATATAGTGATTTTTCTGTTCCTCAGAACCGTGGTGCAACAAAGTTAAGGCATTGAATATGGGCACACCATATCCTGCTGCTATCTCATAAGAATACCGACAGAGCTCCTCTCCTACCATGACAAAATCCACAGCACCACAACCGCTTCCGCCATATTCTTCAGGGAAGGGAAGGCCATACCAGCCCAGTTCCGCCATCTTTTTATACAGTTCAATAGGAAATTCCTCCTTCTCATCAAGCTCCCTGACATATTCCCTCGGACACTCCTTATCAACGAAATTCCGCACAGATTTTCTCAGTATCTCCTGCTCTTCGGTAAACTTAAAGTCCATACTTTCCCTCCTTATTATTGAATTGGTTCTTGTAGTGTATTTTTTATTTTCCCACTTTTTTTTTAATTGTCAAGGGAATTGAATGAGATCTTTGTCTTCCATGACTCTGTGAAGAACATCTTATTTCTGGAGGCACTGTTTATAGCCTGAGTTGAGTGATTCTTTCTTACTGCAAGGCTGTATCTTATTGTATCTGAAAGGAAAAAGGTTTCGAACCAAACTCACTGAAGGGGTGGCTTCACTTACATACGTTTCGAATCGTTTTTTGCTCCATATTCAGCAACCTGCAACCTCTCATGACGGAAAGAATCACTCAACTGAGGTACAAAAGAGTTGCTTTTTTTATGATATTGGATAAAATGTGAGTACTTATTCAGGAAAGCACAGAGGGATAAAGGCGCAGAGGAACAAAGAAAAAATTGAGGATTTAAGTGAGAGTGGGAAGTTAAAACAAATAGGCAAGACAACTTTGTGCCTTTACCCCCCCTTTACCCCTTTGAACCTGGGGAGTTGCTAATGAGCCCCATTTTTCAATAGTTCGGGAAAAATTAAGAATATTACCAATGCAGTAAACAGGAAAGGTGAATGAAATGCTTGACCTTATGAGGAAACATGCCAGATCCTGGTTTATCCAGGTAATCCTCTTTGCAGTGATCATTGTCTTTGTTTTTTGGGGAGTCGGAAGTTTTAGAGAGTCGAGAAGTAGCAGGATAGCGACAGTCAATGATTATGTCATAACAGTCAGCGAATATAGGCAGACTTATGAGAGTCTCTTGAAGAGGTACCGAGATATTTATAAGGATGCATTCTCTGAAAATTTGATCAGTAAACTTGGACTCAAAGAGATGGCATTGGAGGGTCTAATAGAAAGAGCCCTTTTGTTGCAAGAAGCAGAGGCTCTCCAACTGGATGTGACCGAACACGAACTGAGAGAATCCATCATGAACTATCCTGCTTTTCAGAAAGATGGGACATTTGATAATTCACGATACATGTGGCTTCTGAGACAGCATAGGATGGCTCCTGAAGAATTTGAAGAATCTCAAAAAAGAGGTCTTATGATAAGAAAAGTAGAAAATGTCATAAGAGACAGCGCTAAGGTCTCTGACAAAGAGGTATTGAATACATATACCGCAGAGAATGAAAGCATTAACATTGAGTTTACTCAAGTAAACAGTTCTTCTTTCCTCAAAGGGATCAATCCGTCAGTTGAAGAGATAAATAGTTATTTTTCTGAACATAAAGAAAGATACAGAATACCTGTTAAGGTAAACGTACAGTACCTCATTTTCAATCCAAAGGATTATGAGTCGAAAGTCAATATTGAGGATGAGGAAATCGAGGAATATTACAGGTTAAATACAGACACGTATACGATAACATAAAAAGTAAAAGCCAGACATATATTCATAGAATCTCCTTCCGGGGATGAACCGGAATCTGTTGAGAAGGCCAGAAAGAAGGCTGAGAATATATTGGAAGAGATACAGAAAGGAAAGGATTTTGCTGAATTAGCAAAGAAACATTCCGATGATCCTTCGGCTAAAAAAGGCGGAGATCTTGGGTACATAGACAGAAAAAATTTGAGTGAGCCCCTGAAACAAGCTGTATCTTCTCTGAAGGCCGGAGAAGTGACTCCGATCATTGAGACATCATATGGTTTCCATTTAGTGAAAGTCGAGAAGATCAGGGAGGGAAGAACCAAATCTTTAGAAGAAGTAAGACCACAAATCATTTCTACCCTAAAAAAGGAAATGACTCAGGAATTGGCAGATGAGGAAGCTGAGGAGTTTCACCTCAAGATATTTGATGAAGACAGTCTCAAGGAGCTGGCCCATAGCCACGGGAAGGAGTTGCATGAAACGGGCTTCTTCGCAGCCGGAGAGAGAATAAAAGGAATAGGGAGAGACAAAGCCTTTTCCGATACGGCTTTTCTTCTTGAGAAAGGTGAGATCAGTGAGATCATAAAGTCCAGTGAGAAGAGCTACATTTTAGAAGTGACTGAAAAGCAGGCGTCCCGATTACCTGAACTCGATGAAGTCAAAGATGATGTGAAGAAAGACATCATAAAGGAAAAAAGCAAGACTATGGCCGAAAAAAAGGCAAAGCAACTCCTGGAAGAGTTGAGAGCTGGTAAAAAGTGGACAGATCTCATGACAGACAACAAATTGAAATCTCAAGAGACTGGATTTTTCAAGAGAAAAACGGGAAGCATTCCAAAGATAGGGTATTCTGAAGAGATAAGAGAAGCGGCCTTCTCTTTGACCCAAGATAGCCCGTATTTTGACAGAGTTTTTGGGATCAGCGATGCGTACTTTGTCATTCGATTGAAGTCAAAGAAAGGAATAGACAAGGAAAAATTTCAGTCGGAAAAGACTCGGTTCAGAGAGATGTTAATATCACAAAAGAGCGAAGAGATCTTGAGGGCATGGCTGAATGTTCTCAAAGAGAAGGCAGAGATCAAACGAGACATGGACCGAATACTATAATCCTCAGTTGAGTGATTCTCTCATACCTGAGCTCGTTCTTCCAACAGCACAGGGGTAAGCTCCTCTGTACCGCCTATCATATATATTCTTCCTTTCCCAATCCTCGAAATTTGACTCATGAGCAATGGATTTGCAGACTTCTCATTGATACAGACACACGATATGGTTATTCCTTTTCTAATTGTCTTTGCTGCTTCTTCTATGCAATACTTTTCAGGAAAGGGTTTCGGTGCATTGGCGTCTCCATCGGAGATGAGTACGATATGTTGTTTTACCTCCCCTCTCTTGTGACGAGTCAGAAGTGAACGTGCCTTTGAAAGCCCGAATCCTATGTTTGTGAAGGCATTCTCGTGAAGATCCAGATCGAGGACCTTCTCTGCAACCACATACGGGTTGCCTGTAATGTCCACAAGAATGTCGGCCATATTTGAAAAAGTCACAACACCGACCCTGTCCTTGTACTGAGTACAGGCCAGTGAGAGGGCCATGGCGCTCTCCTTTGCATACCAAAGCTTATCCAGTTGAGACATTGTGCCTGAAAGATCTATAATCAGGACAATTTCCAGTTTCTTTCTGATATCCTTTTTGAATACGATTATGTCCTCTCTGGTCACATAATCTCGTCGATTCCTGATGGTCTCCCTGATGGTATCCTTTATGGACACGTCGCGGTATCTGTCTCCGAACCTGTATTTCCTTTGGCCTATAATCCTGCCTTCACCAAAGTTCAACCTTTTTCCCGTCTTGTGCCGACCCTCCGCCGATGAATTGTAATAATCCCAGTATTTTGGCACCAGCTTCTCAAGAAGCATGGTGACGGCCTTCCTGGTAAGATTCCATCCCTTCTCGCTCTTTTCGAGAACATTTCTCCGTTCCAGAGAATCGAGGGTCTCTTTGAGGGCCATTTTTTCAAGCATCTTTTTGTACTCTTCAAACATCTTCTCTTCATGCTTGCGCATCTCTTCTATCTCTAAGAGAAGAGATTCGGACATATCATTTTTGCTGCCTGATTGAATGTCCTCATCGAGTTTTTCCACCATCTTTTTGTGTATTCCGGCAAGTTGCGAATCGGGGAACCTATGGATTCTCTTCAGCAACAGATCAAAATACCCCATTTTTAGAGGATGCTTAAACCTCTCTACTCTCACAATCTCTTCCACCAAATTTTTCACCTCTTCCTCGGTCAGCACAACACCATACTTCTTTCTATCGCCACCAAGGAGCACGTCTTCCACAATCTCTTCAATGATCTCCTCCGGGGATCTTATGGACTCCGCATGAGGGGCCAGGGCAATTCTATGAGGCAGAGACACAACTGAAGCCGACCTGACGATCTCCGCATCCTCCTTTGAACTTATACGTCTATACACGGGGAGCAATTCGGCAAATTTGATCCCTCCCCTGGTACTCACTCCTCTTTTTACATCAGGGTGGTCTCTCGTCTTGTGGACAATATTCATTGTCTTCTCTTTCAGTCTCTCATCCAGATCTTTTCCTTCAAAGACGATTCGACCCTCGATTTCACTGTCTTTCAGGTAAGGCAGGTGCACAACGTCAAAGTAGTCTCTCATGTCTATGGGCAAGGATTTCAATGCCTTTTCCCCGCCTGTGGCAATGATCAAGGTATCAAGGGGAACCCTTTCCTCATAACCGCCAATATTGATTGAATCTTCGAGTCCACTGAGAATAACATTCAAGACCCTTTCTGGTATTCTGTCTATAAAATCAAGGAGGAGAAACCCTCTATTGGACTTCAGAAGCTTTCCAGGTATAAATGTCCTGATATCATGCAGGCCATAGAGAAGAGCTGCTTCCGGGTCCAGGGCGCCGATCAGGTCCTCTGGAAGCAATTCCGGGCTTCCTTGCACCCTCTTTACCCTTTGATCACCCGGCACTGTCTCAGATGCCGTCTCTGGCTCATTGTCCCTGCCGATACACCAGGGACACGAGGGACTTTGGGGGTGACAATTTACCGGACAGTCTTTTATCACCTCCATGTTTCCAAGTATGCGACATATCCTCTCTCCAAGAACCGTCTTTCCACTCCCCGGAGGACCGAGAATGAGCAAATGATGACCGGAATAAAGGCTTGTAATAATATTTTCTTTATTATCATCCTCCATTTGAAAATCACCAAATAACCATTCTTTTGTGTTCTCCAGTTGGGTAGAACCCAAACGGGCCCGGATCTCACTCCGTAACAAATCAAACTCCTTTCTCCTGTGTTCAGTGTTCAGATGTCAGTGTTCAGGTTTCAGATCATTTGCTGGTTGCTCCTGAAACCTGGAGTATTGCTAAAAACGTGAACCATGGAACTGAGAGCCTGAGCGTTTATGATACCTAAATTGAGTGTCTGAATGAAAACCAGGATTTTTCGTCAAGGTCAAGGAAGATAAAAATTTTAACCGCAGAAATATATATTAAATATTTTGAGGATAAAAATTTTTATCTGACGCAGAGATTGGCGAAAAAGACGTTTTCATTCAGACACTATTTATATAGATACATGAATTTATAGTGAATAGCAATAATAAAAAACAAATCAGTTCACTGTTGATAAAGAAGGAAACAAAAGGTTTGAATAAATTGTAAATCAATTCTTCAATTGAGAAAGACGTAATGTTTTAGCCTTTTGAAAAGAGTCGCTTTAACGGCAATCAAATTTTAATCCATGTAAAAATCGCATCCAAGTGAGCGTAAAGAAAGAATAGTATATCGCTATTCAATTTAGTATCTCCATCCCAGCCTATTTCAGACACAAAATATGAGATAATTCCCTGTTCCTTCTTAACGCTCACTGAGATGCTCAGACAAATAACACGCATAAAAATTTGACCGCCGTTAAAGCTTGCTTATAACTTTCTATTCATACAGCTAAAATAATACAGAAAGACTAAGGTGAGGGGGGATTTTTACTCCAACCAAGATTTTCTCGGAGTGAAAAAGATATATGGGGAATGAAAGGAGATCAAAAGGTGAATCGAAACAAGAGTGCGGCACTTTTCTTGTCTACCGCTATCATAGGAACAAAGTGCGCATTTTGATTGAAAATCCTGTATGTATTCAAGAGTGATTTTCCCAATACAAGAGAGAGGAAAAGTTCTTTGCTGCATCCTGTCTCTTCACGAATGAGGTTTGGATCATAGGCAGTATCGCCTGTTGACACATAATTTGCAAGGAGTGTATACACGACAAAATCCGCACAACTGAAGAACATGAGGGCTTTATTAAATGTGGTTGACCTATTTCTATAGGACTGTAATGCATACTCAAAGGTATACCCCGCCATTCGTTCTCCGCCAACAGCATAGGGGAGTATTGATTCTTCCGGGATATTCTCATATGTGGACAATCCAGGATAAAACTTCCCATTCTTTTGAGTGAAAAAACTCATATGTGAAGAATCTGCTCCAGCGTCATCAGCCACAACCTGGTGTCCCACTTCATGGAAGAAGAGATGTGTTGTATATGCCGCACCAATAGAAGCAACATCCCCAAATGTAAAAGCCGATGCAGGCTTGGTCTCCATCATCATCATGAAGAGCCCCACGATTAAACCCATCCATAATACAGAAGAAGAAATCTTAGCCATCGTCCTAACAGATAACTTCATCATGTCAAATATCCAACCACAATTGAATTTTCGTCACTCTTGACAGTTAAATATCACATACTATCCTGCTCTACGGCTCACCCCTACGCCATCCATGTTTTTCACCATCTCCTCATTCATCTCTTTCTTATAATGCAGGTAGTATTGAGAAACCTTTTTTATATAATATTGCGTGGCCCTGAAGGGTGGGATGCCTTTGTACTTCCTCACTTTTCTGGCACCTGCATTGTATGCTGCCAAAGCCAATGTGACATTATGATCAAACCTATTCAAAAGCTGTTTGAAATACTTGACACCTCCATTTATATTATGCTCCGGGTGGAAGCTGTCTTTCACGCCTAAAGACTTCGCAGTTCTGGGCATGAGTTGCATGAGACCTCTTGCACCACTTTTAGAGACCGCTTTTGGATTATAGCTGGACTCTGCCATAATGATAGCCTGTATAAGTGCAGGGTCTACCTGATAGCGACGAGCTGCTTGAATGATAATCGGATAAAAGGAATCTCCCTTCTTTTTCTTGGGCTGGGATGAAGAGCAGGTTTCGTTCTTAATCATTGAATGTTCACCATTGGACGATGAGGAATTGCCCCCATCATCAATCCCCTGATTCTCAATGTATATACTCGGTAAGATATCAAACAAAAGCGGGAAACAGTAAATTCCCTTATAAAACGAACGCTCATGAGTAGGGAGAGTGGCATTTTGGACATCATTGGCACTCACAATAATTGCACCAAGCGCAAGTCCCCATACGAAAAAACAACGTACAATATTCATCTTCCTTATAGTATCAAATGAATCTCTTTTAAATTTAAACCGCAATCTCGAAAACATTGAATTACCCTCCAAAACGAACCAATTGAATTTACCTGCCTATTCTTGAGACGTATATTCATTAATGGCAAATCATATGCCAAAGGCTATACGATTAAAAATATCCTAATATATCAGTGTATTAGATATTTGCCTGGTCAGTTAGCGGGGTCTTTTCTGTTCAAAATACATCACTGGAATATGTTGTTTAATGATGCAAGATCATCGTAACTGATTGATGTAAAATGAGAAGTCAACAAAGGAGTGATTGTTCAATTACCAACATATAAGGACAGGGGAGGACAGGGGAGTGGATGGTAGGGTTCTTTGGAGTGGACAGTTACCTTAATTCTTTATAATCCAATGCAATTTGGGAGGTCAGCATTAATCAATCGTGAACTTTGAACCAGGAACCCATCATCCAAGGTTCAAGATATTCTTTTCGAAAATGACTTGGTCATTTGATATCCTTTTTTTATTTTTGAAAATACCATTTCATTACCCCAGAATATTTTTGGTTCATCCGGTTTTTGCGTACTTTTTGGTTGAAATGAAGTAGACATACTGGTTTCCTTTTTGACAAACACAAATTCAGTGAAGGAGGATTCCAAGCATGTCCACAAGTCTTCTGTATCATGGTTTCGGTATCCGTGGATATCAGTATGTCCACACTCAGTATAAAGCGGGGAATATCGTTTTTAAAATTCGCCAAGATCCGA
>JAXHSZ010000352.1:0-5883 GCA_034190725.1 Thermodesulfobacteriota bacterium | reverse complement strand
CTCCTTCCAATCATCACTGGATATGATTACAACGGCAATTGCAAATGGAGATTCTGAAATATTGGTATCTGAGTTTACAAAAGCGCGAGAAGTGAGAAGGTCTATTCAATAGTTTCCATCAGGAAATGAGATATTTTTGCGAGATCAAGGAAGACGAAGAAGTAACATTGGAAAAGACAGCAATCGAAAGAAAAGAGAGTCTACAAGGAGAAGCTACTGTACCCGGAGACAAATCCATATCTCACCGGGCGATTATCATTGGCTCTCTGGCAAAGGGCAAGACTTCGATCAAGGGAATTTCAAAAGGTGATGACAACCTCAGGACCATGAAAGCGTTTCAGATGATGGGTGTTGACATGGAGGAATCTGAAGGAGAATCACTGATAATACATGGGAAAGGGCTTTACGGTCTCGCAGAGCCTAAAAACATCATTGATGCAGGCAACTCAGGAACGACCATGCGACTTCTCACGGGTCTTTTAAGCGGCCAAAAGTTCTTTTCTGTGATCACTGGGGACAGCTCCCTTCGGAAGAGACCAATGAAGAGAGTTGTAGAACCACTTCGTTCCATGGGAGCAAAAATCTGGGGAAGGCATGAAGGAGAATTTGCTCCTTTGGCAATCAATGGAACCGATCTTTGTCCCATTGACTTTCTCTCACCCATTACCAGCGCACAGATGAAGTCGGCTATCCTCCTTGGAGGACTCTATGCGGATGGAATTACAAAGGTGAGCGAACCACGTATCTCAAGGGATCATACCGAGCGAATGCTTACTTTTTTCGGTGCGGATCTGAAAAGAGAAAACAACGCAGTCAGTCTGACAGGCAGGGCAAATCTTGAAGCAAGGGACATTGAAATTCCAGGTGACATATCATCAGCAGCTTTTCTCATGGTAGCTGCATTGATTACCCCAAACTCAGAAGTTCTATTGAAGGGAGTAGGGATAAATCAAACAAGAACAGGAGTTCTTGATATATTGAAACGTATGGGTGCAGATATTCATGTGAACAACGTGTATGAGCGATGGGATGAACCTGCTGCGGATATTTCTGTAAGAACCAGCCGTCTTCGTGGGATTACAATTGATGGAGAAATGGTACCAAGAGCAATAGATGAGTTTCCCATTTTGTCTGTTGCCGCTTCCGTGGCGGAAGGGAAAACAATCATCAAAGATGCACAGGAGTTGAGGGTCAAAGAAACCGACAGAATCAAGGCCATGGCTGATGAGCTGAGGAAGTTTGGAGTAGATGTGGTTGAGTTTGATGACGGTATGGCCATTATTGGCAGAGATGACCTGAAAGGATGCGAATGCTATAGTCACGGAGATCATCGTGTTGCCATGTCACTTTTGGTTGCTGGTCTCAGAGCATCGGGAAAGACCATTGTACAAGACACATCATGCATAAGAACGTCTTTTCCCGATTTTCAGGATACTTTGTTTTCTCTTATAGATTCGTAAAAACTATTGGTCGGTTTTAAATCTTTTATATTTATGTCTTGCCATTTCAAGACGAGGCATTTATGATATAGTTTATTGGCAGGTATTCAGG
This sequence comes from Thermodesulfobacteriota bacterium, assembly GCA_034190725.1. Classification (GTDB taxonomy): domain Bacteria; phylum Desulfobacterota; class UBA8473; order UBA8473; family UBA8473; genus JAXHSZ01. The sequence continues at coordinate 4,332 of JAXHSZ010000352.1, read as the reverse complement.
ATTTGTATAAAATAAGTTGCCGTTAAATTTATTTCATTAAGAAAGTTGTGAACAGTTACCTTCTAAGGTCCCGTTCCCTCACTTGAAAGGGTAATAATTGCCGCTGGATTCTGGTAAACAAAAGAATGAAAAGGAAACTCATTATTGCTATCGATGGACCGTCAGGCTCCGGGAAAAGCACAGTGAGCAGAATATTAGCAAAGAAGCTTGACTACACGTATCTGGATACTGGAGCCATGTATCGTGCTGTGGCCTTGAGTGCAGCGGAAAAAAATGTTGATATTGACGATGAGAAGAGTCTTCGTAAGCTCTGCTCAGAGATAGATATTTCTGTGGACACGAAGAATGGTTCATTTTTGATATCATTGGATGGCAAAGATGTGACTGAGGCAATCAGGTCTCCGAATATAAGTCTTCTGGCATCCAGTATTTCGGCAAAGAAGATCATAAGGGATACAATGCTGAGATTACAAAGAAAGATAGGGGAACGGGGTGGAATTGTTATGGAAGGCAGAGATATTGGGACGGTGGTTTTCCCCAATGCCGACATCAAGTTCTATCTGTATGCCTCGGCTGAAGAAAGAGGGAAGAGAAGATACACAGAATTAAAAGCAAAGGGGGAAAAAGTAACCCTGAAACATATCACCAGTGAAATTGTAAAAAGAGACCGTAATGACAGTTCAAGGGAATATGCCCCATTGAAACCGGCAAAAGATGCCATTCATATCGATTCTACGAATAATACAGTGGAAGAGGTAGTGGAAAGGTTATCAGAGATTATAAAAAGAGTGGGACGAATGTAAAAAATATAACCAGGAGGACAATCTTCTAATGGAAAAAAAGGACGAACTGCATCAGGAGGATTCTTCTCATCCTGAAGACACGGATGCAGATATTTACACTAACGCTACTATGAAGGACGTTGAGAAAGAAGAGAGGTTTGAGCAGCTCTATGAAAGCAGTTTGAACACCCTGAGAGAGGGAGATGTGGTTCGAGGCAAAATCGTGCAAATAACTCAAGACCACATTATGGTTGATGTGGGGTATAAGTCGGAAGGCCAGGTCTCCATTGGGGAATTCATCAATGAAGATGGAGAAATAACGATCAATATTGGTGATGAAGTGGATGTCTTGCTTGAGAGGCGAGAGGACGAAGACGGCTTTGTGGTTCTGTCAAAAGAAAAGGCAGAAAAACTAAAAATATGGAATGAAATAAGCCGAATATACAACGAAGATAATACCATTACTGGGAGAATAGTCACAAAAACAAAAGGTGGACTGATTGTAGACATTGGAGTTGATGCATTCCTGCCCGGTTCTCAAATCGACCTCAGACCGGTGAGAAATCTTGATGATTTAATTGGAAAGACTTTTGAATTTAAGATACTGAAATTCAATCGAAAACAGGCGAATATTGTTTTATCCAGAAGGGTTGTCCTGGAAAGAGAGAGAGAAATTTTAAGAGAGAAGACTTTGGAGACGTTGGAAGAAGGACAAATCACCGAAGGGCTCGTAAAAAACATTACTGATTACGGTGTTTTTGTTGACCTTGGGGGTATTGATGGTCTCCTGCACATCACAGACCTCTCTTGGGGAAGGGTGAACCACCCACAGGATATCTGTTCCATAGGGGACAGAATCAATGTAAAAGTGATTCGGTTTGACAAGGAAAACCAGCGAGTCTCTCTTGGATTAAAGCAGATCACACCTGATCCATGGGCCGATGCCGAAGAAAGATACCCCATAGGATCCAGGGTGATGGGAAAGGTAGTCGGCCTCACAGATTATGGTGCCTTTGTTAAATTGGAAGAGGGGATCGAGGGGCTTGTTCATATCTCTGAGATGTCTTGGACTCGAAAGATAAGACATCCTTCGAAAGTTGTTTGTATAGGTGACTCCATAGATGCGGTAGTGCTGGATATTGACGCATCAAGGAAAAGAACTTCTTTAGGCATGAAACAGATAGAACCAAATCCATGGGAGATCGTAAAAGAGAAATATCCTGTGGGCACGAGAATCAACGGGATTGTCAAAAACGTGACAGACTTTGGTGTCTTTGTGGGAACGGAAGAGGGGATAGACGGTTTAGTTCACATTTCAGACATTTCCTGGAAACAAAAGATAAAGAGCCCCACAAGGTTGTATCAAAAAGGTCAGAGTATAGAGGCTGTCGTTTTGAATGTGGACCAGGAAAATGAGCGATTTTCCCTTGGCATTAAACAACTTGAAGCCGATCCTTGGGATACCATACAAGACAAGTACAATGTGGGACAGACCATCTCTGGGACCATTACAAATATCACAGATTTTGGAATATTTGTTGAGCTGGAAGAAGGAATTGAGGGATTAATCCATGTTTCCGAGATAGCCAAAGAGAAGGTGGAAAAGCCTGAGGACTTTGCGAAAGTCGGAGAAACAATATCTGCGGTTATTATAAATGTCTCAAAGAGGGAAAGGAAGATCGGACTGAGCACCAAGGAATTGGATGAAATGTCGGAAAAGGCAGTGATTCAGAAATTCATGGCCAAGGAAGGAGCGGCCACTTCAAATCTCGGGGAGATACTCAAGGAGGAACTTGAGCAAAAGAATGAACGTGAGGTCTGAGATGAAGAGACACCCGGTTCTTTTAGGTCTAATAATAGTAGGAGTGATCCTTGCAGTCTTTCTTGTATCTCTCATTACCATCACTCATCTTACTGGGAGAAGTGCGGCCTTTACTCCAGGCGACAGGATCGCAGTTATAAATGTACAAGGAATCATAAGAGATTCAAAGAATGTTATTGACCAGCTTTTACAATTTAAAAAAGATAAGAGAGTAAAAGCGGTCGTATTACGCATAGATTCTCCAGGAGGCAGTGTCGGACCGTCCCAGGAGATCTATGAAGAGATCAAAAAATTTCGAGCCAAGAAAAAGATAGTGGTTTCTATGGGATCAATAGCTGCTTCAGGTGGTTATTATATAGCATGCGCTGCTGACAGGATCGTGGCAAATCCAGGGACGATTACAGGAAGCATAGGTGTAATAGTAGAGTTTGCAAATCTTGAAGAATTGATGAAAAAGATCGGGTTTGAAAGTGTTGTGATCAAAAGCGGGAAACACAAAGACGTCATGTCTCCCTTCAGAAGCATTACTCCTGATGAAAGAAAACTCCTTCAAGGGGTGATTGACAATGTTCATAATCAGTTTGTAGAAGCAATCGCACAAGAAAGAAAGATAAAAAAAGATAAAGTATCTCAAATCTCAGATGGGAGGATATTTTCAGGAGAACAAGCAAAGGAGTTGGGCCTTATTGATACTCTTGGCAATTTACAGGATGCCATCTCTTTAGCAGCCGCTATTGGAGGCGTTAAGGGCGAACCCAAGATAGTCTACCCCCCAAAAAAAAGATTCTCCATATTTGATTATATTTTCAGAAACATTGCTCAGAGCATTATAGATATAATAGGAGTTGAAAGCTACCATTTCAGTTATCTATTCATTCCAAATAGGTAGAATTCATCTATATACGTTTGTTTTCCTCAATCTCTGCTTCAGGTTTAGATATAGGGAACATTCAATGTACCTTCATATACCCAAAATGTATTGTTACGTTTAAAATCTTCATCTTCCTTGACCTTACAAATATATCTCTTTTCTGGATGGACACTGGTAACATCAAGACTCTTTTTTCGCCTGTCTTACCCTTTTCGTATGGAGATTCCAGAGATAAAGCGGTTTCAGTGTCATTGATATTCACCGTTCAGTTTCATCTACTCACAACTTTTTCATCCTGTGCAGATATGCAGAATCGTGATAAGCGCAGGCTACTTGCTTCGTTTCCTTCTTATACGGAAGAGCCCGGCAGATATAAAATACACAAACAGTGCATCTAATCCCATTGCGTATACAACCTGATGGTATCCGTAATTCATAAGAAACAAACGAAGCAAGTAGCCTGCAATTGGTGAGCTTGGCTAATCGCACAGGTGGAACTTTTTTGAAAGGAAATTAAAATGACAAAGAGTGAACTGGTCGAGTTGGTATCTCAAAGGATCCCTGAAATGTCTAAGAAAGATACAAAGGTGATAGTCAATGTTGTTTTTGATAGTATAGTAGATTCCTTAAAAAAAGGAGAAAAAATCGAGATTCGTGGGTTCGGAAGCTTTAAAGTAAAGAAGAGAGATGCAAGGGCTGGAAGAAATCCCAAGACCGGAGTAATGGTAAATATTGCGGAAAATAGAACCGTATCCTTTAAGACAGGCAAAGAGCTGAAGGAACGGATTGATTTTAAAAGTGTGGGCTGAAAACTGTGTGACATTGTTGACTTAAGCGTACATATGTCATCATGGTGA
>JAXHSZ010000351.1:0-13668 GCA_034190725.1 Thermodesulfobacteriota bacterium | reverse complement strand
ACCGAGACTGTAATGGATCTGCTTTTGAACCTCAATGCGGATATCCTCTGTGAAGGGCACTTTGGTATCTTTTCTCCCAATGAAAGAGCGAGAGAGTATATAAAAGGATACCTGGACTTTTATAATCTCTGAGAGAAATTGGAATGCAGTTTTTCAACCTGTGCGGTGAACCTGACTTGTCGCACAAGTTGCATTTTGGGGTCTGTAGAGGAATACCTGTTGCATATGAGAACTCAGAATGAAGTCAGATTCGTTCAATCCGATAACACAAAACCGGAGGAACAGTCGAACCTATAGATTTTCAGATGTCAAATGTCAGGAGGGAAAGACACAAGAAATGCAGTATTCGCAAAGGCATGATAGCTTTTTTAGACCTCAAGACCCTCTTCAAATACACGCTTCTTCAGTATCATTGAGTTTTTGTGTATAACCTGAAACCTGTGAACGGTTACCTATTTCTTTACAGACTCTTAAGGTCACTTCACATGAATATGGTGAGTGATCACTGTGGTCAGTTGTTTTTGTTGATTTTGGAGGAGGAATCATTTATGAGAATAGAGAGAAAGATAAAGGTATTGATCACAAAGGTGGGTTTGGACGGCCACGATAGAGGAGCCAAGGTAGTCTCTTCTCTTCTCAAAGAAGCAGGGATGGAAGTCGTGTATTTGGGTTTGTTTCAGACACCTGAAAATGTAGTGAGGGCGGCTATAGAAGAGGATGTGGATGTCATCGGTTTGAGTTGTCTTTCAGGGGAGCATTTGAACTTTACTCCAAGAATAAAAAGACTGCTCGATGAAAAGAAGCTCAATGATGTTTTATTCATTGTTGGGGGAGTAATACCCATAGAGGATATAACCCCACTGAAAGAGATGGGTGTTGATGAGATATTCACTGCGGGTACTTTAACTGGAGAAATAGTGGAGTATATTAAAAGGAATGTAGTCAGTTCGTAAATATTCAGGTTCTCAAGATCACGGTTACGGTAAACATTTCTATGAAAGAAGATTCATCAACAGAACTGCTTCCAACTAAGTTGGCTGATATCATGTCAAAAGGAGGGATGTATATGAATATGAAAGAAGATTCATCAACAGAACTGCTTATTGCTAAGTTAGCGGATTTGATTATTCAATCCAAGAGAATAGTCGTCTTTACCGGTGCAGGAGTGAGTACCGAATCTGGTATTCCAGACTTTAGAAGCCCGGACGGTATTTGGACAAAACATGATCCCGAAGACTTCACCTATCAGAGATTTGTCAGCAGTAAGGAAGCACGGAAGAAGATGTATGGTTTGCTTGAAGAGTCGGGTCTCATGATTGATGCCAAACCAAATCCTGCCCATTATGCCATTGCCGATTTAGAAAAGATGGGTAAACTGGACTGTGTGATAACACAAAACGTAGATGGATTGCATCAGAAGGCAGGGAATTCTGATGATATTGTATTTCAACTTCATGGAAATATGAAAATGGCAGTTTGTCTTGGTTGTCGGAAACGAATTCCTCTGGATGATGTAACACATAGAGTGAAACAGGGTGAAGATGATCCGGCCTGTGAAGAGTGTGGAGGAATTTTAAAGCCAGACGGTGTCTTCTTTGGTGAAGCACTTCCCCAGAGAGAATTAAATGAAGCAACGACTCGTTCGAGCAAATGTGATCTTTTTATTGTTATCGGGTCCTCATTGGTTGTCTATCCTGCTGCCTATATGCCCACATATGCAGTAAACGGGGGGGCAAAACTGGCAATAATTAATCGAGAACGTACTCATATGAACCCATCTGCTGATATTGTAATCCATGAGGGTGCAGGTGATGTGATGTCAAAGGTGATGAAAAGGGTGAAAAAGAAGGTCAAGTTGTAATCGGTTTTCTTAAAAACCATAAAAAATGAAATTTCTTACAGAATGTCACAGAACATGAATAAAGCATATTTGCATCTTGATGCACACGGAGCAGAAAATGAGTGAAAGAATCCCCATGACCAGAGAAGGTCATAAAGCTTTAACAGAAGAACTGCGGCAATTGAAGAACTATGAGAGGCCTAGAATAATTGATGAGATCGCAAGGGCCAGAGAACATGGTGACCTCAGTGAGAATGCTGAATATGATGCAGCAAAGGAAAAGCAGGGTCTTATTGAAGGGAGAATTCGAGAAATTGAGGACAAACTCGTTCGTGCAGAGGTGATCGATACAAGCGAAAATGAGACAGACAAGGTTGTTTTTGGAAGTATAGTGCATTTAAGAGATGAAAACAGCGGAAATGAATTGAAATATCAAATTGTAGGAGCTGACGAGGCCGACCCGCAGCAGAAAAAAATCTCTGTGCATTCCCCCATTGCCAGGGCTCTCATTCAAAAGGAAGTTGGAGAGTTTGTAAAGATCAAAGTCCCAGCAGGCACCAGGGAATATACCATACTTGAAATCAACATTTAAAGAGTTTTTCCGCTAGAGTACAAAAACGAAATGTGAGTATGCCAGGGTATCTTTGACTGTTTCATTACATATCTGAAAAAGCCTTTCCGATCCCTGACCGCCGTGACCCATTACTTTTTAAGTAAAAAGAACTTCTATGCATAGCAAGATTATGCAGGTACATAACAAAAATTGGAGGGAATTGCAATTATGTCAAAAATGAGACAGATTTCCAAAACAAAGGAGAGAAATCGTAGGAGAAATAGGATTGCCAGGTTATCAAGACGTGTAAATAGACAGAGGGCAAAGAACAAGTAATGAGATGATCGAGACGGCTATATTTGATCTGGGTAATGTTGTTCTGAACTTTGAACATAAATCGATCTGTGAGAGACTGGCCAGATATTCAAAATATTCAACTGAAGAGATCTATCATTCAGGTTTTCATTCCAAACAACTTCGACTGTATGAAACAGGAAAATTAAAATCAGAGGAGTTGTTCCAATGGTTAATCCAGAAGTTTGAAATCGAGATTTCATACGAGACCTTTCGATATATATGGTCGGACATGTTCTCACCAAATACCTCCATGGAAACACTCTTGTCATACCTGAAAAAGAATGGGTACAGGTTGATATTACTGTCCAATACAAACGAACTCCATTTCAATTTCATAAAAGACAATTTCGAAGTTATACAGATGTTTGATGATCTGGTTCTTTCTTATAGAGTAGGGTATTCGAAACCCCATGAGAAAATCTATAAGGAAGCCTTAAGAAGAGCAGGTTCACCTGCAAAAAAATGTGTATTTATTGATGATATTGAGGAATTTTGCTTATCCGCTGAATCACTTGGTATTAATAGTATTGTTTACAGATCCACAGATCAATTGATAAAGGAACTCAAAAAGAATGGGATAGCGATAAATTATCATTCTTCGGTTTGAGGATGGAAAAGCTCAATGAGGCATATTATCTTTGATTTGGACAACACAATATATCCAAAAGAAATCGGACTGTTTACTCTCGTAGACAAAAGAATAAATGAGTATATGAAGGCAAAGTTGTATTTGGATCATAATTCAATTGAGCACCTGAGGTTAAAGTATATGTATGAATTCGGAACTACACTTGGGGGATTAATCGCACATTATGGAATAGATCCAGATGAATACTTAAGCTTTGTTCATGATATAGATTTGAAAGGGCTTTTATTCTATAATCCCAGATTGAGCAAACTGATGGAAAATATCATTTTGGATAAAGTTATCTTTACGAATGGTTCAAAAGACCATGCCTTAAGGGTTTTGGACATCCTTGGAATAAAGGATTACTTTTCAGAAATATTTGATATTGAATTTATGAATTATATGGCAAAACCAAATCCTCTCTCTTATCAGAAAGTATTGAATACATTAGGAGCAGAAGGGAAAGAATGCCTCATAGTAGAAGATCTGGCCGTGAATCTGATGCCAGCTAAGAATATGGGTATGACAACAGTCTTGATTGGAGATGATCGGACGACAGGTGTAGATTATATGATTGAAGACATATTCGGCATAGAGAATGTACTGAACGAGATTGGATAAGGAAAAAAAGGATTTGAGAGGTGGATAGGAGAATTATCACCCTTATTACGGACTTTGGAAGCAAGGATGGCTATGTTGGTACTATGAAGGGAGTGATCCTCACAATAAATCCTCAAGTAAGTTTGATTGATATCACCCATGAGGTCTCACCGCAAGATATTTTTGAGGCAGGTTTTGTCTTGCAAAACTCCTATAAATTTTTTCCGAGACATTCCATTCATTTGGTTGTTGTGGACCCTGGGGTTGGTGGTGAGAGAAAGGCACTCCTGATAGATACAGAAGACCATCTGTTCATCGGCCCTGATAATGGCGTTTTTACATTGATATATGAGTGTGAAAATATCAATAGAATCATTGAATTAACAAAGAGCAACTTTTTTCTCCCGGACAAAAGCAGTACATTTCATGGTCGTGACATTTTCGCCCCTGTGGCAGCACATCTCTCTCGTGGGATATCTGTGGAGGATTTTGGAGATGTTTGTAATGAAATTGTGACCATTGATATACCCAAACCTGAAATCACGGAAGGTGTCATTACTGGAGTAGTGCTCCACATAGACAATTTTGGAAACCTCATCACGAATATCTCCGAGGGATTATTCAGAGCATTAATAGGGGAGGGGAGTTACAAGATTATGGCAGGCAACAAAGTCACTGTGGGATTGAAAGTATCTTATTCAGAAGTAAAAAAAGGAGAAGTATTGGCAATATTTGGAAGCGCCGGTTACCTTGAGATATCTGCAAGGGAACAAAACGCACAAAAGAAACTTAAAATGAATAAGGGAAGTGAAATTAAAGTAATTTACTAAGAGAATATAGTAACTATTTATAAAAAAAGGAAATAGACTCGGATTTTCTCAGCCAATTCGATTTATTCAATGACTTACAACCCTAACTCTTTCATGAAATCCTCATCTACAGTATTCTGTTTTATTGAAACCTCTTCCTTTGCATTGATTTTCCCTTCTGCTATGAGAGCCTCCACATCTGGAATTTCTTCTTCTTCTTTAAAAGGATATAAAGCGAGGAATTCTGTCTTTTCCATAGCAAGTTCCACATAAAAAGGGTGGCGTTTCTCTGTCTCAAATGAAACCTTTCTGTATTGCGGTGCATCTATACGAGCATTGATGGCGACAAGAAGTTCTTGAGTGAGGACGATCATTTTTGGCTGGTTCTGATTTACGGTGAGACGAAATTCCTTTTTCAGTGCATTCTGAAAATTGCCGATACATTGATTCATCAGTTCACCGAGACTGTCTCCCACCTCGTCTGATGTGTGTAAAATAGCCAGATCTTCTTCCGGCATTCCCATGGACGTGAAATAATTTTGATATATTTCCATTGCTGAATCTGCAGAAAAATTCATTACAACCAACCCGGAAAAACCACCACTGAAGACAACAAAACAACCTATATCTGGTTTCAGACAGATTTTATTGGTCTTCTGAATCATTGGTGAATATCTTATATCGGTACCTGTAGCGGTGGAGAGAACACCTTTGACCGAGTCACATAAAATATGAAGAACATCCTCGATACCCCTTGACTTCTTAACTGCCATTATTGAGTCTCCTTTGTCAAATTATAATTGTACAGGGACGTGTTGAGTTCCCTTTTCTGAAATGTTAAAGTAAAAATCCTCTATATATTAGTATATGTATATAGAGGTTTGTGTCAAGAAATAAATGATATTTGATATGAAAATCAGTGAAAAATCTTTAGATGGTAAATATTTATCCATAAAATGAGATATTTCCTGCAAGGTCAAGGAAGACGAAGATTTCAACCGCAGAAATACACTGGGTAAGTAAGGTTGAATTCCAATGTATCCTTACATATGAGTTCCACTCAAAGATTACGGGAATGAGCTATTTATGGATGGAGACGAGTTGAGGATGGAGTTCACAATAAGATTGCCAACTGGGTACAAGATACTATATGAGTTTGACAGATTTCATAATGCATAATATGATATATATTACAGAATTAGGTGATTGTTTCCGTCATGAGAGAATGGAGCTTGCTGCATATGGAGGAAAAACGACTCGAAGCGGACGAAATTGAAACCAACCCTTCAGAGAGTTCGGTTTGAAGTGTTTTTTGCTTCAGATTCAGTAATATACGGCCTTTCATGAGGAAAGAATCGCTCAATTCAAATATCAGTTATATGGATTTCCTTTACAGACTCTAAGCAGATATTCAATATGTATTGCAGTTGTGTTCTTGTGATTTCCTGTTTTTCACCACTAGAAATATTGATCTTCCAATAGCACTCACACAATACCAGCGCTATCTACCTGCTATATCAACTCATTGAACTCCTTTGATCAAATACTTTAAAACCCTTTATTAAACTACTTAGTGTCCATCCAGAAATGAGATATCTTCTGCAAGGTCAAGGAAGACGAAGATTTTAACCGCAGGAATACATTGGGTATTTTGAGGATTAAAATCTGAGTCTGACGCAGAGATTGCGAAAAATAGCCATTTATGGATGGGCGCTACTTAGTATGACCGCTAAAGGAGGGAAGAAAGATGGCCATTAAGGTTCTCATAACAAGAAAGGTAAATGAAAACAAACAGAAGGATTTACTTCCGCTCTTAATACAACTCAGGAAAAAGGCAATGCAACAAAATGGATATATTTCCGGTGAGACATTACGAGGAATAAACGATCCAACGGAGTTTCTTGTGATAAGTAGCTGGAAAAGTATAGAAGCGTGGAAGGTATGGGAGAAAGATATAGAACGGAAAGAGATTCAAGAAAAAATTGATACGATTCTGGAACAAAAGACCACGTTTATGGTTTATACATACTGAGATTGTAATGAAAAGTTTCAATTGGTGAGGCTAATCCAAGTTCAGCACTTGTCGGCACTTACCATAGCTCTGTGTAACCACTCAGATCCAAAGGTTTTCATGATTTGAATTCCAAGACCTATATTTTTCACTTGCAGATTTTTAAAAATCACATTATGCTTTAAACGTCCATGGGAAATCAACTTTTCATCTCTAAAAGTTTCTATGGTTTCCTTTATCTCCTTTATTGCAAGACAGTTTCAAGTTCTTTTGATATTCTGAAATGATAAGATATTCAACATTACTTCGGTGAGAGTTGGAATTCAGTGTCTTTTCAAAATGTTCCACGATCTGAATACCGAATCATGAATAGCATGAAGAGAAAACTTTTCAGAAGAATCATTCTCAAGATATTACCAGATGAATTATGGAGCATCTGAATAATTTAACAAGAGGGGTTGAAATGCCGATCTATGAGTTTTACTGTCAAGAGTGCAACACAGTTTACAATTTTTTTTCCAAATCTGTAAACACGGAAAAAATCCCGAATTGCCCGAAATGTAAGGGAGTAAGGTTACAACGTCAGATGTCCATCTTCGCTAAAATGTCAGGGAAAAAAGACGATGACATGGATGATAGCATGCCCCCTATTGATGAAGCAAAGATGGAAAAAGCTATGGCCATGCTGGCAAATGAAGCGGATAAAATAAACGAAGATGACCCACGCCAGGCAGCCATGCTGATGCGAAAACTGGCCGATGCAACGGGTATCAGTATGGGTCCGGGGATGGAAGAGGCCATAAGCCGAATGGAGCGGGGTGAAGATCCTGATATGATAGAGCAGGAAATGGGAGATTTGCTGGAAGAGGAAGAACCTTTTCTCTTTGAAGGGAAATCAAAAGGGGGAAAAAAGAAGCCAAGGCCAAAAGTCGATGAAACCCTTTATGACTTGTAGGGGATGTGATCGACAGTCCGACTCAGATTTCATCCAGGGCTTCTATCGTGGTCTGCCCATTCATTCCAACCACAAATGAGTGTGATGTATCAAAAGTTCTGTGTTCTTTTTTGGTAATTTGACATGTTGATGCAATGCATTAATCATGATGAAAATTCGAATGTGGAAATCCAAAATACGAAACAATATAAAAACAAATGTCCAAAATTCAAAACCATTTTGATCTGGTACTGTTGTCATCCGTAGCTGTCATTTGAATTTGTTTCGCGTTTGATATTCGAATTTCGGATTTCAATGCTCCATTAAAGCAGATGAAATACGTTACTGGCTGTAATTTCAGCTTCAGAATCAGATGCAGGGGCAGATACCGATGCGCCCTTGTGTATGCCATGTTTTCCCGGAGTTGAAATCCTCGCCTAATTGACCTTCCCAAAATATCTTATTTCCGGATGGACACTGAATAAACTGAGAATCGTGAACCGTCTACATAGAGGTTTAAATATGAGTTTGATTACCATCAATAATCTTTCTCTATCTTTTTCCGGAAAGAGACTCTTCAATAGTATCGGGTTTCAGATCGGCAGAGAAGACCGCATCGGGCTTGTGGGATCGAATGGTACGGGCAAAACCACGCTTCTCCGCATTTTGGTCGGAAAGGTCTTTCCTGACCAGGGTGATATCTATACGACCAGCGGGATTCGTATGGGCTACCTTCCTCAGGATATCTCAAAGGTGAGTCAGGGCGCACTCTTAGCCTCGGTCCTTGACTCGATACCAGGGAAGATCGAAAGAGACACCCAATTAAAAAAATTGGAAAGGGATCTTGACCGTGAAAAGGATCCTGAACGTCAGACTGTACTGGCCAGAAATATGGCAAACCTGTATGACGAAATCAATTACCATAATACCCGGTATTCTTCTCACAGGGCTGAAAAGATCCTTCTCGGTCTCGGGTTCTCTCTTGAGTCTTTTGAAGTTCCCCTGAAGGAACTGAGCGGTGGGTGGAAAATGCGTGCGGTCCTGGCCGGTCTTCTGTTTCAGGAACCGGACATTCTTTTGCTTGACGAACCAACCAACCACCTTGATTTCCCCTCAGTTCTCTGGTTGGAAGAATTTCTCCTGAATTTCAAAAACTCCTTGATCCTGATTTGTCATGATCGGAAATTTCTTAATCGTCAAATTAATCGCGTTATCAGCTTGGAACAGGAAGGCTTGCGTACGTATACGGGAAACTATGATGCCTACCTTGCGGCAAGGGAGGAAGAGGAGAGAATCCTCCAGGCTGAGGCTCGAAATCAGGAACAGAGGGTCAGGGAAGCAAAACGTTTTATTGAACGGTTCCGTGCAAAATCCACAAAGGCCAGACAGGCCCAGAGCAAGATCAAAGTGCTGAAAAAAATTGAGATCGTGGAGACCCACAAAAAAGAGAGAGTGATGCGCTTCTCTTTCCCGGAAGTGCAGAGAAGCGGGGATATTGCCTTTTCAATTCGTGGAATTACAAGAAGTTTCACTGATAAGACATTATACAAAGACCTCAACCTGTATGTGAGAAGGGGAGAACGGATTGCCATAATAGGAAGAAACGGGGTGGGAAAGACCACTCTTCTGAGGATGATCGCAGGAGAGCTTTCACCGGATACGGGGACTATCGATCTCGGCCATAATGTGACAATGAGCTATTATGCACAGCACCACACTGAATTTTTAGATGAAAAGAAAACAGTGCTTGAAGAGGTTTATAAGGTGGTCCCGGATGCGGGGATGAGTTTTGTTCGGGGTGTATGCGGCGCTTTTCTGTTTTCAGGTGATGAAGTGGAAAAGCGCATCTCCGTATTGTCCGGGGGGGAAAGGGCGCGTGTAGCATTAGCACGTATCCTGGTAAAACCGGGAAACCTGATAGTCATGGATGAACCCACGAACCATCTGGATCTTCTCTCCTGTGAAGTATTGATCAAAGCACTGGAGGAGTATAACGGCACACTCATCTTTGTCTCCCATAATCAAGAGCTTATCAATCGTCTCGCCACACGGATATGGGATATCTCGGATGGAAAGGTGGAGGATTATCCGGGAAATCTTGAGGAATATATTGGCCATATAAATTATCTTAAGAAAACACAAGAACAAGAGATCTCGGAAGAGGACAGTATGAAACAGGTTCCTTCCGGAAGGCAGAATAACAATAAGGAATCCGCAAAATCCCGAAGACGAAGGGATGCAGAACGTCGCAACCTCATGTACAGGGAACTGTCACCCATTAAAAAGGAATTGATGGAGATCGAGCAAAGGATTGATTCTCTGGAAAAGCAGGAAAAAACTCTGTCCGAGCAATTGGCAAACCCCAAAATATACGAGAATATCAAGGAGAGTGGACCACTGATGGCGGAATATGGACAGGTCAAAAAGAAGCTGGAGCAGATGCTCGAGAGATGGGAAACACAGCAAGAGATCCTTGAGATGGTAGAGACGAAGTTTCAATCGGATTTGAATGTTAAATGACAAAGTATGAAATAAAACGTTCTATACAGGGATTTTCCTCAATGGAATGAAAAAAGTCCTTTGACTTCCCGGAGCCATTCAAGTATGATCGTTATGATTCATGAACGGGAAATACCTGAGTTCCCACTTTCTTGGGATTCCATTTGAGAATGGGTGCCATTCATGCAGTGGGGAACGATTGTGCTGAAAGACTGGCACAGATCAACAGATGAGGAGATTTTTAAAGAGTAGAATCATGAGTACGCTTGGAGAAAGGAGAAGTATATGGAAAAGGTATTGAGCAAGATTACAGACGTGACATCGGATCCTTATGCGTATGTTGCTGATCTTCGTGAGAAAAAACAAAAGAAGATCATCGGATGTTTCCCCATGCATGTACCGGAGGAACTCGTCCATGCATCCGGTATGATTCCGGTTGTAATATGGCGCGGCAATGAACTGGTGACATGGGGACATTCCCACGTTCCTCCGTATGACTGCAGCATTACGAGAACCTTTGTTGATGATGCCGTAAGGGGAAAACTCCCTTTCATAGACGGGATGGTCTTTGATGTGAGACAATGCCTTCAGGTGGGCGAGTTCCCGCTTATCATGGAAAGAAATGTGAAACCTGCATATCAGAAAGTCCTTTATTTGCCACCGGTCATTGAAGGAGATCCCACAAAACAGCACTTATTGGATGACCTTGAATCGTTTAAAGAGTCTTTGGAAGAATTCTCCGGCAATAAGATTTCCGATACAGATCTCAGAAAGAGTATTGAGATTTACAATAAAAACCGGGAACTTCTCGAAAGGGTCTATGAAATACGAAGAGAAAAACCTGGTATATTGAGGGCAAAAGAAGTAATGCAGATCGTATGGTCAAGCATGCTGATGCCCAAAGAGGATAATAATGAATTGCTCGAAGAACTTGTGAAAGAGATGGAAGGTGCTTCCGTTGCTCCCCAAAATGGAAAAATTAAGGTCATTCCTGTAGGTTGTCTCTGCCAGACCCTCCAGTTTGATATCCTTGATCTCATAGAGGATCTGGGTATGATCATTCCTGATGATGACTTGTATATCGGTTCAAGATACTTCGCAAACCAGATCAATCAAAACGGAGACCCACTCAGGGCCATTGCAGAGCGTCATCTTGCAAAATCACCTTTGGATCCCACCAAAGCGGTCTGGGACGTGGATTGGGGAGAAGAGGCGATTCAGAAGATGAAGGATAATGATGCCAAAGGGATTATCAGTATCATTGTAAAATTCTGTCCCCCTCACACGTGCTACTATCCTGACTTTAAAAGCAAAATGGAAGAAGAGGGCGTGCCCCATGTAATGTTCCAGATGGAGCATGAGATCATTTCTATGGAAGGCATTAAGACCAGATTGCAATCATTTCTTGAAATGATAGGAGGTGTATAATGGATGATGTAAAGTACAAAATAAATCGGCTCCAGACAACTAATGACATCAGACCGCTTGTGGACAAACATTGGGCTGAACTGAGAACGGCAAAGGAAAGAGGCGAGAAAGTCGCGTGGGCGTCAGGACCGACCTTCATCATCCCGTATTCCATGGGAATAAAGTGTCACTTCATGGCCGGGTACGCTGCATATTGCGGCGGCATAGGGGCTGCGGATGAGGTATTGAAGGTTGCAGAGATGACCGGTGATCTTCCGGAGACATGCTCCTATCATCGGCTTCACATGGGTATGGCCGAGGCAGTGAGGAAAGAGATTCCCGTGAATCCCCAGGCGATACTTCCCATACCGGACATGATGATATCCGGTCGGTTCTGCCCTGAGATGTCCCATTATGCAGAAGGACTGTACCGGAGACTCAACGTTCCCGTTGCTGCCATAGAGCTTCCGAATGCTTATGAAAGGGAAGACATACCACGGCTGAAAAGATATGTATTGAGGCAGTTCAAAGAGGTCCTTATCCCCACTCTAGAAAAAGCCTTTGACAAGAAATTCAGTTATGACAGGATGAGCGAGATCATAAAGAGCCTGAAAGAAGCGGCTTTGATCAGAAATCAATGCTGGGAGTATTTCAAGACAAAACCGTCTCGATGGACCCTGTGGGATTATGGCGTCAGTATCGCACCTGTCTTTTATTTGATGGGCAAACCAGGCAGTGTGGAATATTATCAAAAACTTCTCAAAGAACTGCAAGAGAGGGATGAAAAAGGGATCCCCGCAATGGCACCTGAAGGAGAAAAGTACCGTATTTACTGGGACGGATGGATTCCATGGGCCTTCTTAGGGAAATTCATGCGGAAACTGACCCCGAATGGGGCCCTCTGCATATGCGGAAGATACCCTTGGGAATTTTTCCCGCATCCGGAGAAACTCGACCCTGAAAACCCTCTTGAATCATTTGTGGGCACCTTCTTTGATGAAGAGAGTGAAAAGATCTTCTCCAACAAGGCCCCAAAAGGGTCTATGGAGTATATAAGCACATTGATAGACGAATATTCCATTGACGGTTTGGTCATGTTCTCATCCAAGACATGCAGAATGTGGAACCTGTCTCACCTGGATATCATTGATGCGCTTGACAAGAGGCACGGCGTTCCGGGCGTGGTGATTGAAGCGGATATGATAGATTCCCAAATGATTTCGGATTCTCAGATAGACACAAGACTGCAGGCGCTTTTCGAAGCAATAGACGGGAGAAGAGCATAAGTAGGATATGGGGCGACTGATATTGATATGTCATGTCGCCCCATATCCCCGTTTGCCCCGCATTTCCGCACTACCCGCCTTGATCCTTCATGCGTAAAATTGAGCATATTCCTGAATTGAATGATATATGGTCATGCCGAATCATGTTCAACGGATAATTGTGATAAATGAAGACAAGAATGAAGACACGCTATACCGCAGGGGTAAAAAACAATATAGGTCACGTTGCTCCGTTTCCTTACAACGTCATCGACTGAACTACCTTATAATCCCCTAAATACGAACAATTCGGCAAACCCGAATGGAGTTCAATTTTTTAATAATTCTGAATCCCAAATCCTGACACCTGGACCCCGACAACTGACAACTCAATACCCGATACCAGAACAAACAAAAGGAATTCATCTATGAAAGAAAAAGAACCGGTGAGCCTGGTCAGCCTGGGTTGTCCAAAGAACCTTGTTGATACTGAAGTAATGTTGGGATCATTGATTAAAGATGGCTACAGAATATCCCGAACTGAAGAAGATGCCGAGATAATCATCGTAAACACGTGCAGCTTCATTGAAGCGGCAAAGGAAGAATCCATAGACACGATACTTGAATTGGCGGAACTGAAGGTGAACGGAAATTGCAATATACTTGTAGTAACAGGTTGCCTGCCCCAACGTTATGGGGATGAGCTTGCAAAAGAGCTTCCTGAAGTGGATATCTTCATCGGTACGGGAGAGTTTCAAAGGATCG